>CAZQTE010000158.1:0-8861 GCA_964595615.1 uncultured Saprospiraceae bacterium | reverse complement strand
ATTCTCAATGGACATTTGACTAATCAAACGATTACAATTACTGCGGATGACGGCAATGGAAATACCACATCTTGTGATTTCACATTGACAATTGAAGATACTACAATACCTTCGATTGCTTGTCCTGCAAATGATATTTTGCTATTAGATGAAAAATGTGAAGCTATCATTCCAAACTACACAGACGCAGCAACAGTTGCTGATAACTGTGCAGCTGCGGGAGAAATAGAAATTACACAATCACCAACAGCGGGTTCATTATTGTTTGGTCACAATACGACAGAGACCATTACATTGACAGCAAAAGATGGTAATGGAAATATCAATACTTGTACTTTCACGGTAACAGGTAACGATGCTATTGTACCAGAGATTACTTGTCCGAGTAACCAAATTTTACAATTAGATGCAGATTGTCAAGTAGCTTTATCTGACTTTACAAGTTTGGCAGAAACAAGTGATAACTGTAGCGCTCCAGGGGTAATTACAGTTACGCAATCGCCAGTAGGAATCATTTTAGAAGAACACAATACATCACAAACAGTTACGCTGACAGCGAATGACGGTAATGGAAATACATCATCTTGTAACTTCACAGTTACAACTGAAGATTCTATTGCACCGAGTTTTGATTGTCTACCAATCCAAGTAATTAATGTGGATACAAATTGCGAAGCATTAGTACCAGATTATACAAATGCCTTCCCTTTCACTTTTGATAATTGTGTGGACGGTTCAAATGTTTCATTCACACAAACACCTGTGGCAGGAACGGTCATTTCAGGCTACAATACTTCGCATACTATTGTTGTCTTAGCGGATGACGGACATGGGAATGTGGGACAATGTGTCTTTGAAATCATTTTAGATGATTTGATTAATCCAGAATTAACTTGTCCAGCAGATGTGACTTTAGCAGTTGATAGCAATTGTGATTTAGTTATTCCTGACTTTATTACTGATGCGACATTCTCTGATAATTGTACAGATGCATTTGGTTTGACAGTGGTACAAACACCAGCAGCAGGAACAGTGATTAGCGGACATTTGATGACACAAAATATCAATATCAGTGTAACGGATGAAAAAGGAAACAATGTTAATTGTGATTTCACTTTGACGACCGAAGATGTGATTGCACCAAGTATTACTTGTCCTGCAAATCAGACTTTTACAGTCGATGCAAGTTGTGATTTTGACATTTTAGACCATACTAATGAAGCATTTGTAACAGATAATTGTACGGCTTCGCAATCTATTGGTATTACGCAAATGCCAATAGCAGGCACGACAATTTCAGGACACAATACAGTACAAACGATTACTTTAACAGCAGACGACGGAAATGGAAATACGACAGATTGCTCTTTCGATATTACTTTGAAAGATGAAATCGCGCCAATCGTAACTTGTCCAGCAGACCAAGACATTAATACAGAAATTGGAACTTGTGGTGGTATTATCACAGACTTAATTCCAGAAGTAATTGCGACTGATAATTGTGATGTAAATGGCTTTGTAAGTACAACAAATATCACAATCACACAAAGTCCAGTAGCAGGCACGCCATTCGGAATGACAGCAGGTAATACACAAATCATCACTTTCACAGTTGATGATGGCAATGGAAATAGTACAACTTGTACGACTGTGGTGACTTTAATTGATGAAGAATTGCCAATGGCAGTTTGTGAGGACTTGAGTATTGAATTAGATGCTAATGGAGAAGCAAGCATCACGACGACGCAAGTTGGATTTATGAGTTCAGATAATTGTTCTGTAGCGGATTTATCTTTATCTCAAATGGATTTTGATTGTAGTGAAATTGGAGAAAATACAGTAACATTAACTGTAACCGACCCAAGTGGAAATATGCATACTTGTGAAGCGACAATTGATGTAGACGGTACTTTGGTATTGCCGACAATTGATGCAGGTTCTGACCGCTTGGTCTGTGGAGATGAGACAACAGTTGCTATTGCGGATAATGAAATCTTGCCACTTGGAACCAACTATGGCAACATTCTTTGGACGACTAACGGAACAGGGACTTTCGATGATGCAACGGCATTGACTCCACAATACATCAGCACCGAAGATGACCGTATCAATGGTGTAGAATTAACCATTACGGTATTTGGAGATGTTGGGACTTGTGCAGGAGTCGCCATTGCAAGTGATGGTTTAATCTTGGAATGGGATTTCTCAGACTTTGATAGTGATGGTTTATGTGACAGCGCAGACCCTTGTGATTGTAATAATAACATCACTTTAGGCGCAATTCCAGATGACCCATTCAGCGATATTTCTGACCCATGTATTTGTGAAAATAATGCGACGACGCTCGAAGACGGGCAATTTAGCGATGTCATTACAATTACTTCGATAACTGCACCTGCAGACCAAGATTTAATCTGGCAAGTAGTTGCACAAACGGGACTATACAGTATTGATAGCCCTGCGCCTCCAGCAGCACCGAGTCCGATTGCGATTGGAACGGTTATCCCTGAGACAGCACCAGGTAGTCATGTTTACGAAATGTCAGTTATTCACATCGACGCAGTTGGCTTTACAGTTACTGTACAAAATCAATTCGGTGACCAATTGAACTTATCGAATATTTGCTACTATCCAAATCCTGTCATTGAGACAGTATTGCAAGATGAGTATTGCTTGTACAGCACGCCTACTCCACTTGTAGGTAGTGCCGAAGGCGTCGCAGGTACAGGGTATTTCACTGTAAACGACGAAATTATCACAGAAGTTAATCCTTTAGAATTAGGACTTGGAACGCACGAAATTGTTTACACATTTGATGCAGGTAATAGTACACCAGCAGATGCTACTGACCCAGGTTGTTTACAATCTGTAAGTCATTTTGTAACTGTTGCTTCTACAGGCGGAAATGTGGTTTGTAATGACCAAATTCAAGTGAGCTTGGATGCAAATTGTGAAGCATTCATTTCGCCAGATATGTTAATGGAAGGTGACCCACTTTGCTTTGAAGACTTTATAGTTGAAATCGAAACACCTGTTGTCGCAGACGCCGTTAATAATCCGATACCAGGTTCTTATGCAAATCAGGAATTAATAGGTCGTTTGGTGCATTTACCGACAGGTAACTCTTGTTGGTCTACTATCATCGTAGAAGATAAAGACGCACCGACATTTGACTGTCCAACTGACCCAATCGTCATTTCTTGTAATGAAGATTTCGAAAATTACCCTGCGCCTACTGCGAATGATAATTGTACAACGGACTTATTGATACAGCAAACTGACCAAACAATTGACAATTCTGACCAGTGTACATCGACCACAGTGACTCGTACTTGGGTTGCTTTTGATGCAGCTGAAAATGCTTCTGAAACTTGTACACAAGTTATCGAAATCGTTCCTATCAACGATGTAAACTTACCAGCAGATATCACAATTGATTGTGCAGATTACTTTGCAGATAATACAGTGGCAGCACCAACAGAAACGGGCGCAGGTCGCCCAGATGTAACGGAAGGCATTTACTGTCAGATTGCCGTTAATCACAGCGATGACACTTTAGCAGTTTGTGGAAATACTTTCAAAATCGTCCGTACTTGGTCGGTATTGAACTGGTGTAGCGGTGAATTAATCACAACCGACACAGACGGCGACGACCACGAGCAAATCATCAAAATCTTAGATGAAACGCCACCAGTTATTACGGTTGCGGACGTCACTCTCACCGCTAATGTAGTGGGCGAACATCCACAACCTTGCTTTAGCACGGAAGCACTACCAGCAGCAATAGTTACTGACGCTTGTTCTGATATCGAAACCGTACAAGTCTTTACGCCAGTCGGTATGATTGACGGCAATGGTGGAAATATTCCAAGTGCAGGCTTGTCTATTGGCATCCACCCTATCACTTATGTGGCGACGGATGTATGTGGAAATACAAGTGAAGTGACAATCACTTTGACGGTCATCGACGGCATTACACCAACTGCGGTTTGTGATGAATTGACACAAGTTGCCTTGAATGCTGAGGGAATTGCAGAAGTATTTGCAGAAACATTTGATGACGGTTCGTCAGATAATTGTTGTTTGGCAGATTTCACAGCAGCGCGTATGTATGATGATGTAGAATTAACAGATGCAGATTTCGCAGAGTCTATTCTATTTGAATGTGCAGATTTGGAAAATAATAACCACATGGTTGTTTTCCGTGTCAGCGATTGCTTTGGCAATACAAATGAGTGTATGGTGGAAGTTATTGTCGAAGACAAACTAGCACCTTACAAAGTATCAGATGTAGACGACGAGACGATTGATTGCGCAACTTACAATGATAATTTAGCAGCAGAATTAGACATTGCTTTAACAGCAAATGACAACAATCCACAGGTTTTAATTGACTTATTTGGAGAGGTGACTTTTGAGGATAATTGTGCAGCAATTACGGAAACGAATTGGGTGCGCAATGTGAATTCTTGCGGACAAGGAACGATAACAAGAACTTGGTCAGCAAGTGATGCAAGTGGAAATTTCGCGCCAATCTGTACGCAAATCATCACGATAGAAACAGAAAACGATTGGGAAATTGCTTTCCCTGCGGACATCACGGTTAACTGTGGTTCTGATTTGCCAGACTATGGTGAAGCGGCAGTTTTCTTTGATGATTGTGAGAATATCGCGATTTCGACACAAGATGCGACTTACGATATTGTACCAGATGCTTGTTACAAAATCATCCGTACTTACACCGCGATTAACTGGTGTACTTACTCCGTAGACATCAATAACGACGATGATATTTTAGTATCTGACAATCGTTATCAAGACGGCGGAGACGGTATTGTTACTTACACGCAGACAATAAAAATCATTGATAATGTTGCACCAGTATTGGCTGCGCAAGCGGATTTGGATATTTGTATTGACAGTACGGAATGTGCTGCGACGGTAATTTTACCAGCAGCTGTGGCGACAGATTGTTCTACAGATGTGACTTATACGGCGACGAGTGATTTGGGAATTGGATTTGGACCGTTTGAGAATGTTGCGCCAGGAACTTACGCGGCAACTTATACGGCAATGGATAATTGTGGTAATCAAAGTACAGTTGCCTTTGACATCGTCGTGCGAGATTGTAAAGCACCGACGCCTTATTGTGTCGCGAATTTGATTGTGGAACTAACACCAATTGATACCGACGGAGACGGAGAGACCGATGCAGGTACTGCCGAAATTTGGGCGTCAGACTTAGATGCAGGCAGTTTTGATAATTGTACAGCGCAGGATGATTTGACATTCACAGCAAGCGTTGACTTTGATAATGCAGAGGATGCGACGGCAAATGTCATATTGGATTGTAACAACTTTGCTTTCAATCAAATCTATGTCTACGTCACGGATGAGGCAGGAAATACAGATTATTGTTTGACGACATTGACTGTCGAAAGCGTAGATAATGTGTGTGAAACGCCAGCACCACGCATCGCAGGACATATTGAGACAGAAAATGGCAATGCAGTTGCACAGGTCATTACGGACTTAAATGGCAGCGAAAGTCAAGCAGACGAAACGGAAGAAGACGGTGATTTTGTCTTTGAAAACTTAATGTCTGGCGGTGATTTCACAGTCGTACCGACGAAGGATATCGACCATGATAATGGAGTGACAACTTTCGATTTGGTCTTGATACGTCAGCACGTATTGAGTACACAAGCACTTGATTCGCCTTACAAAATCATCGCGGCAGATGCCAATAATTCGCAGTCGGTGACGACGGCAGATATTGTCTTATTGCGTATGTTGATTTTGACGGTGATTGATGAATTGCCCAATAACAGCAGTTGGAGGTTTGTGGATGCGGCTTATGAGTTCCCAAATCCAGCCAATCCGTGGGCAGAAGATTTCCCTGAAATCATCAACTACAACAACTTGACAGACAATCGCGACGATACAGATTTCATCGGTGTAAAAATCGGTGATGTCAACGGCAGCGCGCAAGCGAACGCATTTATGAACTCAAGCGACGAACGCGGAACGGGCAGTTTAAATTTCCGTACCGAAAAGAATACTATCAAAGCAGGAGAAGAAGTGACGCTTCACTTCTTCTCTGAGCGCGATGATATTCTGGGCGTTCAGTTCACTTTGAATTATGATGTTAACAAGCTGACTTTCAACACAATAGAAGAGGCGACTTTCAATCCAGAGCATTTTGGATTGCATAGAAAAGAGGAAGGTCTCATCACCGCGAGTTGGGATAAGCAGGATAACACACAGGCAGATTTTGCTTTGTCTTTCACTGCAAAAACAGACGGTAACTTGTCTGACTTCCTTTCACTTAGCAGTCGTTTGACACGCACGGAGGCTTATACACAATCTGGTGAAATCTTGAATGTTCAGCTTCTTTTTGGTGCAGAAGACACACAAAGCGAATTTGCACTTTATCAAAATACGCCTAATCCTTTTCGGGATAAAACTTTGATTGGTTTTAATTTGCCTGAGGCAAGTGAAGTGGTTTTTGAAGTGCATGATGTGGCTGGGCGTTTGGTTTATACTTTGCGTGGTGATTTTGAGAAGGGGGAGAATTTTATTTCTTTGGAGAAGGGGGATTTGCCTAGTGGGGTTTTGGTTTATAGTTTGCGGGCTGGGGAACATCAGGCTGTGTTGCGGATGGTGCGGGAGTAGATTCTTTTTTGTAAATTGCATGCTCAATAAGAAGGCATTGATTATCATTTTATTGATTTTCAATGCCTTTTGTATTTTTAAGAATGGGGCGTGTGAAAAAGCAGAATTATTCTATTCTAAAGACATTAGCGAAGTAGTCACTAACAAATATATTGATTACGATAATCGTTCTTGCCACGTCTTCCAGTGCGGTTCGCTAATTTTTACAAAAATTATGTGTAGTTGGTGGCTCGGTCTCTGACCACTATTGCTGCCGTTCTTTAGTACAATTTACTATAATCTGGAGACCAGATACCGTTGCGTTAGCGAATTATAAATTCGCACGAGCTTTGCATACTGTGGCACAGCGGTTCATGCTCCTATACGTCGCACATCATTTAGTTCGGCATTGGCTCCCATGCCTCATCCACCAAAAAGAAAAACTAAGAACACCCACCGCCCTCACCACGCTCAATCGCCGCGAGCTATGCTCATTTTTACAGAGCAAAGCCCCTTAGCTACGGTGGAAATTTTTAACGAAGCATAAACAAAAAAGAGTCAGTCAAAATTTAAAGAAACTTTGTTTACAGTGTATTTGGGGCTATTTTCGGAAAGAAGTGATGTATTTTTAAGTAGGTTCGAACAAGTTCACTTTTTCTATTCGTAAGTCAACATATAAAATTTTGAATGCGAAGCTCAAGAAACCCAAATGTAGAAAAAGCTAATTTTTATTTTAAGTTAATCATATCATTTTCTCTAATTTTTTTCTACTTTTACCCCCACAAACTACTGATTTTCAATAAATTGAACCACTCATACTTCCTAAAAAAAATGAACCACAACTTTTCATTTATTACGCTATATTTTTCCCTCAGTAAAGAAGACAGAAAGTCTTTTCGACTATTTATCAATAAAAATCATCGAAATAAAGAGTCTTTTTCTAAGGTGATGAATCATCTAAAAACTCTAAAAGGTAAAGGGGAAGATTACCATGCTGAAAAATTAGCAAAAGCAGTTTTTAAAGACAAGTCAAAAAATAAGGAATTGGGTTCTTTGCTTAGCGCACTTGATGAGAAATGTAGAGAGTGGCTCATTCTTGATGATTATCAAAACAATAGCATTGAGTCTAAAACGCTACTATTAGACATCATGAATCGCAAAGGGATTTCAGAAGATATATACTACAAACGTAACAAACAGATGCAAAAAATAATCTCTGAGTCCCCTATTTTGGATGCGCGAAGAGAATATAACAATTGGAAAACCACTCATGAGGCTATTTTTCATTCTTCCTTTAATCATATTCAACAAAGGGAAAAAGAACAATTGATGCAGCAAGCAGAGGAAAGTTTAGACAATTTCCATACACTTACTAAACTTCAGTACACCTATGAACGCATTGTTGCTATTAGACTAATTGAAAGCGATGAGGTTAAAAAACTCACCCATAATGCTCATACTTTATCCGCAAAATATCTAAACGATAAGCATCCTCTTATTCGTTTCTTTGCTTTGGTTATTCAATTAGAACTAACAGAAAATATTGACTTTTACGACACGGCTAAAAACTTACTCTCTGAAAATGACCACTTAGTCAGCCCTATTCAATTGCCCACTTATTTTACCTGTTTACATAATTTCACTTTAAAAGCATGTAAAAGCAAAAAACTCAGTAAAGAGCACCTTTTTGACCTACAAAAATTTGCGACGGAAAGGGACTGGATAACTGGTGGTGGACAGATGCCTACCGTTACATTTAACAATATAGTGAATGTAGCATGTTCATTAAATGAAACCGAGTGGGCTAAATTTTTTGTCAAAAAATATACAGCAAAATTGCCAATATCTACTGGAGATACTGCTGCTGTCTTAGCTAATGCAAGAATACTTTTTAGTGAACAAAAATTTAAAGAAGCAGGAGCTTTACTTTCCTCCACTAAACATAATATTGACTTTGCTGCTTTACGAATAAATTCACTCCTCATGTGCTGCCACTATGAAGCAAACCAAACAAATGTTAACTTTTTAAAATCTACTTTTAGAAATTTTCAAATTCAAATTCAGAATATGAAAGTTGTCAATAAGAAAGTCAAAGAAGGTTATCTGAATTTCATCAAAATCCTCATAAAATTCACGAATAAAAATACCGACTATCAAAAATTATTGGTCACAGCTAATCAAAGTAAAAGTCTGGTATATCGAGGATG
>CAZQTE010000157.1:0-11713 GCA_964595615.1 uncultured Saprospiraceae bacterium | reverse complement strand
CGCTCTATGAGCGGCGATACTTTTTTAGTGGATTTGATAAATGAATCTAATCTTTCTCCAGGACTGTTTTTACTACTTGTCATGATAGTAGTTTTTATCGCGGGTTTCTTCATTGATTTTATTGAAATCATCTTTATCATTGTTCCTGTGGTCGCGCCGATATTTGTAGAATTAGATATGAATTTGATATGGATTGGAATTCTCTTAGCACTCAATTTACAGACTTCCTTCCTATCTCCTCCATTTGGTTTTTCTTTGTTTTATTTAAAAGGAGTTGCGCCACCTGAGATAACGACAGGGCATTTATATCGCGGAATTGTGCCTTTTGTTTTGATACAATTGGTGTTTTTGGCAGGAGTAGCATTTTTTCCAGATATTGTTCTATTTTTGTTAGACTAATTAATTACCGCCTTAATCTTAGTTGTACAAAGAAGAGGTTCGCATCAATCCTCAGTGCTCCTGATTTCGAATAATATCAACAATTTGCGTAGGACTATTTTTTAAAAAAAATATAAAAATATCAAAGAAAAATTTCAGTTATATGTAACACTGACTATCAGCGATTAACACTTACAATAATTTTTAAATTAAAACAAATACAAATCTTTAAGTCGCTATTAATCAATAAGTTAAACACATTAATTGAACAAATTCAAAAACAATCAATTAGCGAATGCTATTAAAAAAAATTTGGTAAACACTTAAGGTTTACTTACCTTCGTCATTACATTAAAGAAACGCTACAATATTAGAATGGCATACTAACAGATAACAACATTGGAAACTACACACCTTCCTTATTGTTTTATCCTTTCTTTCGTATTTTCCATTCCTTTCGGCAAGTTTATTCCCGTTGTAACACTATTTATCAAGTTCAAAAATTTTCGCAGTGAGATATTTCTGTGCAGAATTTTACGCTCTAAAAGTAATGTTGTCAACAGGTCGTCCTTGCCAAATTTTTACAATATAACTTTGTCCTTTAATCACTTTCAAGATTAGGATGATTTAAGATTTTTATCCTCAGTATATAGTATCAGTAAGTTAGATTTGACCCGCCCATTTTTTGTGGCGGGTTTTTTATTTTAGAGAAGGTATCAGGTAGCTTTGACTTTGATTATAAGAATCAAAATGGTCTGAGCCGCATCAACAACTCAGACCATTCTATCTTCCTATCAATTTAGACCTAACCTCTAAGATCTAATCCTCCTTCTCCCAATCCATAGTACGTTTCACCGCCTTTTGCCAACCTTTATATAGCTTCTTGCGATGCTCATCATCCATGATTGAGTCAAATTTTCTATCAGACTGCCAATTTTGACTAATCTCCTCCTTCTTCCAAAAACCAACCGCTAATCCCGCCAAATACGCCGCTCCTAAAGCCGTCGTTTCTGTCACCTTCGGACGTTCTACTTGCGCACCCAAAATATCAGCTTGAAACTGCATCAAAAGATTATTCGCGCTCGCACCGCCGTCTACACGTAGATTTGACATTTCCAAACCACTATCCTGCTCCATTGCTTCCAATACATCCTTGGTTTGATAAGCTAAACTTTCTAATGTTGCCCGTATCAAGTGCGCTTTACGCGTCCCACGCGTCAATCCGAAAATCGCCCCACGTGCATACATATCCCAATATGGTGCACCCAATCCCGCAAAGGCAGGCACCACATAAACACCATCTGTATCGCTTACTTTCATCGCAAAGTACTCAGAGTCAGGTGCTTGGTCTATCAATTTTAAACCATCACGTAGCCACTGAATCGCAGCCCCCGCAATAAAAACACTGCCTTCCAAAGCATAAGTTACCTTACCATCCAGTCCCCAAGCGATGGTCGTCAACAAGCCATGCTTAGATGTCACAGCTTCCTCTCCCGTATTCATCAACATAAAACACCCCGTTCCATAGGTATTTTTCGCCATACCTTTCTCATAACAAGCCTGCCCAAAAAGTGCCGCTTGTTGGTCTCCTGCAATACCCGAAATAGGAATTTCTGCTCCAAAAAGAGATTTTTCGGTCTTGCCATAAACTTCGCTACTTTGACACACTTTAGGTAATACACTCGCTGGCACTTTTATCCAATCTAAGAGGTCTTCATCCCATTTCAACTCATGTATATTATACAAAAGTGTCCGAGAAGCATTCGTGTAATCTGTAATGTGCGCCTCTCCTCCAGTTAGTTTCCAAACCAACCAAGAATCCATTGTTCCAAAGAGTAAATCTCCCTTTTCCGCACGCGCTCTTGCCCCCGCTACATTGTCCAAAAGCCACTGAATTTTAGTGCCAGAGAAGTAAGCATCCGTCACCAAACCTGTCTTTTCACGTATAGCATTTTCGTGCCCATCTGCCTTCAATTTATCACAGATAGCAGCTGTTCTACGGTCTTGCCAAACGATAGCATTGTGGATAGGTTCACCCGTTATCTTATCCCAAATCATTGTGGTTTCCCGCTGATTTGTGATACCAATAGCTGCTACTTTTTCGGGCGCGATACTATTATTTTTCAGGACATTTTGTGTGACTTTGAGCTGCGTTTGCCAGATTTCATTGGCATTGTGTTCAACCCAACCTGCTTTGGGATAATTTTGAGTAAACTCTTGCTGTTCGGTAGCAAAAATATTTCCATTTTTATCAAATAGAATAGCACGACAGGATGTAGTCCCCTGGTCTAAGGCGAGAATGTACATAATAAGATAATTATTTGACTGTAGATTTTTTTATGCCGAAAGATAGGGAATAAAATACAAACAGCTTTGCAAGATGACTATTTGCGTTTGATTAAGGAACGCGTCAAAAATAAATTGACATTCTTGACAAGACCTTTTGCTCCTCATTTGCACTTTAAAAAGCCTTATGTAGCTCGGCTATACGCGGTTTTTAAAGCCCAAATGAGAAACAAAATTTCTTTCCCAAGAATGTAAATCTATTTCTGTCGCGTTCCTAATTGTCTTCAAAGTTAGTTAAAAAGTCTATTTTTGAAAAGGAAGGATAGAGAGTGATTTCCCCTCTGTTGATAGACGTAAAACATAATTTCCTGAAAATAAACTAGCAACAGAAATTTGTTCATTTTGCTGTCCAGCATTATTTACAGCAATAGATTGTTGGATAAGCTTACGTCCTGTAATATCATATATCTCAACAAGGACATCTTTTGCATTTTCAGTATAAAACTCAACATTGATGAGGTCTTCCGCTGGATTCGGAAAAAGCGAGCTTGGATATTTGGAGATAAAATCTTCGGTTGCTGCAGTAATATTAATGTCATAAACACCACAAGCCTCTATTGGTCCGCGCCATTCAGGAGCGCCATTAGATGTATAGGGCCAAATATCCCAAGTCAAATCACCATTAGGACAAATAACAGATATAGTTGGATAATATTGTAAACCTAGAGAGTCTACATAAATTTCTATAATATCCCAACCTCCGCCTTCAATGCCGCCAGCAATGTAGGTAAAATTATGGTTCTCTTGAAATTCTTGAATAGCAGGAATAGAGTCATACGGAGAGATAGACCAAACTTCAACATTTTTCCCTTGATAATCATTATGAATTGCCTCTAACTCAATTCCTGTATCTACACAAGGAGGACAGTTTACATAAAAAAAATCAAGTACAATAATAAATCCTGCATCTAATCGCTCTTGCAAATTATGAGATACACCCTCAGTGTCGGTAAAGGTAAAGTCAGGCGCATTCTGTGCTTGAACAAATTGCGGAGAGATTAAACAGATAAAAAGGAAGAAAAAGTAATGTACTTTTGTCATTGTTATTTTTTGGTCAAAGACCCTTAGAGAATTATAAACACAAAATTAAGATTTTTTCTATTAGAAAGTTCTTAATTTGTAAATTCAAGTCATTATCTGTAAAGCAAAGGACATTTAATTTAGTGTTAAGTTGCTTTATATTTAGTCTTTAGGGAATTTGAAATAAAGTAAGCTATATACTTGACTTGTTTTCTACATAATCCCTAAATTCAAACATAGCACCATATCCAAAAAATTCCTAACTTTGTCCTTCCTCAACACACTGTAACGACAGCAGATATGAATTCAGAAACTTTTGCACAATTCCTTAAAACACCAGCTTATCTTTATCGAATATCTTACCAAGAATTAAAAAGTTTGGTGGTGCAGTATCCTTATTGCCAAAATCTTAGATATCTGCTTTTGAAAAAAAGTCAGGCAGACCAGCATCCAGATTATGAACGTAATCTGCAAATGGCAGCAACTTACAGTATCAACAGGAGTTTTTTATATGAGCAATTGTATAGCAGTGATTCTAATCCTGCCAATAGGGAATCTAACGTTGCGTTAGAAGAGGAATTATTAGAATTGAAAGACCTCGAAACATTAGATTTAAAACCGCAAAAAGAGGTACTTCTTGCTGAGACTCAAACTGAACCTCAAGAAGTAGAGACAAACTTCGTTCCTCCAATAGTTCCTCCTGCTACTATTCTAGATCTTCCTAAAAGTGACATTTTAGAAGGAAATGTTTCTTCTGACGAATTACCAGACAATTTAGATGCATCTATTGATGAGTTATTTGAAGATGTTACGGATAATGAGCTTGGAATATTAGAGATGGAGGAAAGTAAGGAAGCACATCAAATTTCTGAAACAATTGAAATAGAAGAAGACAAGGAAGAAATCTTAACGGATGTTATTTCTGAATCCTCAATTGACAACCTAGTCATTACAGAGGAAATCGAAGAGGAAGATTTTCCTGAAGTCTTTCCAGAAGCAAGTTCAGATGATATTGAAGATTTATTCAATGAAGATGAAGTTATTCCAGTCTTAGAAGATAATTCCTCTTTAGGTTTAGATACAGAAGTCCCTCTAGAAGAAGACTTATTCCCAAACACCGATGCGGCGGCAGAAGATTTATTGGCTAATGTTGCTACTGGTATCGGCGCGGTAAGCATTGCTTCTGTAGTTGCAGGTTCTCCTGATGACGACTCAATAGAAGAAGAAGCTGCACCAGTCATAGACTTAGAAATTGAAAATACAGAAGTGAGTCCAGTCAGCATAGACATTGCCGACTTATCTCCTGTTTCTCAAAATAATTCTATTGAGGAGGAAGATGAATTTATAACAGAAACCGAGACTGAACTTATTTCGCCTCAATCCTCATTTAGTAATTGGCTCAAACAGTTTAATTCTCCACAGATTAGTGTAGAAATTGAGGATTTAGATGAAAAAAATCAAAAAAAGAAAGTCAATTATACTTATGAACTAGTCAACGGCGAATGGAAACAAATAAAAACTAAAATAAAAAAGAAGAAAAAGAAATCTAAAGCAGAACTAATTGCTGCCGAAAGCGTAAAATTAAGCAAAGATGTGGCGACTGAAACCTTGGCGCAATTGTTGGAAAAACAAGAGCATTATACAAAAGCAATAAAAATGTATGAACGACTTCGCTTGGAAAATCCAGAGAAAAGTGATTACTTTGCATCGAAAATCAAAACTTTACAGTTAAAGTTATAGATTTTCAAATTCCTGTTCAGGTCTTAGTCTTATTTAAAAACACCATATTAGTAAATAGTTGGAAAAGCAAGATTTATGAATTAGATTTTATAATTATTTGATTGTCAAATCTTTATAAAAAATCGGTTCAACACAGAAATCATTTCAACTACTAAAAGTTATCCTTCATTGAATAACTTTTTCGGGTAGATTTGCTCGTTTTTCCAATTTTAGGAAAAACGAGCAACACCCGACAAGAAATAATTTTGAATGCTGATTTTTTGAATTTTGAATGTACAATACGCTAAAAATTTAATTAATCTTTATAGAAAAATTTTAATAAGAATAAATTAGTTCTTCCCTTAAAGTACGAAGGAAGAAATTTTAAATAAAAATTCATCATGGCATTTTTGACAATTGTTGTTGCCCTTGTAGGCATTCTTTTAATGGGTTCTATTTTAGTACAAAACCCAAAAGGCGGTGGAGTTGACTCTACATTCGGCGGCGGAGCTGCTAACCAAATGTTTGGCGCATCTAAATCTTCTGACTTTATCGAAAAAGCAACTTGGGGATTAGCTATCTTGATGTTAGCATTATGTGTTGTTTCTACAATACTAATCTAAAATAGTTCCTCTTAGGGTAAAAAAGCCTTGACACTTTGGTGTCAAGGCTTTTTTAATGCTTCAAATATTCCTTTCACTATTCCACTACTACCCTTTCCATCAGTTCTTCATTTTCAACAACTATTCTGAAAAAATAAATTCCAGATTGCCAGTTGTTTAAATTAATAATGTGTCTTTTAGGATGTCGTTCTACAGTCAGTTCTTCTTTATGCACAATCCTACCAAGTACATCAGTAACCGTTAAATATCCTGTAGAACTATGTCCATAGCCTATAATAAGATTCAAATCGTCTGAGGCAGGATTTGGAAATAAATGCAGATTTACATTTGCATTCTCTTCTAAAGGGTCAAAATAATTTTCTTCTTTTACAAAAATTGGCGTTAAGGTCTGATTTTGGTTAGAATGGAAATAAAGAATAGCATCAAAACTCTCCGTTTCTTTCCATTTTAAGAAACGGTACCCAGCAGCGGGTACAGCTTCTATTCGCATAGGCACATTAGCGAAATACTTGCCTAGATAATCAGGTGCAACTTCCATTTTATTATCATGCAAGACAACTTTTCCTTCTTGACTATCTTCAACATTTATTTGTAGTTTATAATGCCCCCAAATGTTGAATTGCAATCCAAAATGCACCAATGTGTGTTCAAATCTTTCAACAAAAAAGAACTTAAATCTATTGATTTTTTCTTCCCAATTTTCGATGCTGCCTCCTCCTGGATTCCATTCAGTTTCTCCCATTTCTTCAGGCGCGGCTAACCAATGTTCGATATGTGTTGAGACTTCTGGTCTAATAATATTGGTGAGGCTATCTACATAATGAGCAACACGTTCAGGTGCAAAAATTGTTTGTGCAAAAGTGCAATGTCTTTGCATTAATTCGTCTTTAAATTCTCTATTTTGAACAAGTTTTCTCATCCATTCAGTCGAAGGCGGAAGATTAGAGAACACACTAGAGTCTTCGTCTAAACAATGGTCTAGATAATTGCAATGTACAAAAGGGCAAGCCCAGCCTTGTAATGCAAAATTACTGCTCACATCCATATCAAAAAGTAGCCAACGCCATTTCGCATTAGGGTCATCTCGGTCACGCCACATTCTCATATTATTACCTGGCCAATCATCATTGGCGACATACATTTCTGCCAAAAAATAATTAATAAATGGATTGATGTCTATCCTACTTTTAAAATATTCATAGTTTTCTGGAATGCTCAAATCAGATGCCGTTACCCATGCTGATAAAGCATCCCAATCTTCTGTATCGCCGTCTATTATTCCTGAATAAATAGACCAGCGATTGTTGAGGACATCAACATTATCACTACCATGATGCTGCTTGACATATTTTTCATTCATCACCTCCCTCAGACCATAAACCCCAAAATATTCACCATTCACATATAAAATAACAGGACGATACGCCATTAAATCAAGGTCTATTTCGCCTTGCAATACAGTCTGAAGAGCACCATCTCGTATCATTGTACTTTCAGAATCATTACCACTATTTCTCAATTTAAATTGCCTATAATCTGTGTAAGGTAAATGCTCAAAAAGTGGATATTCTGTCGTCTCATCATCGTTTAAAGAGACACCAATAGATTTCATTTTATGCCCTCGTGAACAGTTTCCAGAAACTTTAATACTCGCTGATTTTACAAACCCTATATTTCCGCTAGTTTCAAAAAAAGTAACTTCACTCCTACGTTTCCATTCCTGATTCCAATTACGTCTTTCTGTACTACAGTAGATATGAAGTCCAGCCCTTCCTGTAGTATAAATTCCCGCATAATCATTCCATAAATTGATGCTATCTGTCCCAATATGAACAACGGGGATGTCATAAATTTTATCAATCAAAAAGAAGCCATCTGTGGGTGCAGAAGGGGCATAACCTGATGAACATACCGCTGCACGGATAAAAACTGTAGAGTCTAGAATAATGGGTTGACCAGTATACAAAATGTCGTTCTCATCGGGACGTTTACCGTCAGTGGTGTAATAAATCTGAGCATTTGGAATAGAGGAGGAAAGAAGGAGTTCTGTCCCAGCAGAATAAAAGCCTTGGGTCAGTGAAAAATCAACTTCCGCCTCGTTAAAAGCTAAATTACTATTGTTGGACGCAGAAAGACTGTATTTTCCAAAAACAGAGAATATTTCACCACCATCTATTGTACGACCGTAAGAAGAATTCTCAACTAATGCGGGTATTTGCAATTCATCAATTAATACATAATTATCACCGATTGCTTGCATCAAAAACAAGTCCTCCCCTTCTTTACTCAGTTTAAAATTACAATGTAAATGGTTATTCTCAGATAAGTCATCATCTGCCCAAATAAGTAGAAAGCCGTTTGGTAGAATAATAGTTCCTGCGGGAAATTGCCATTTATCTGGCTCGGAAGATTTATCTGTTAAGTAAAAATTCGAAAGGTCAATAATTTCAGAAGAAGCATTATAAATTTCAACCCAATCTTCATTCTCTCCCTGATCATCTACTAGGCGGATATTGTTGGACATGACTTCATTGAGGAAGAGAGATTGAGACCAAGTCATTTGTGAACTAAGGAAGAGAAATAAAAAACTTAGAGTTTGTTGCATTGGTCTTTGTTTGGAACAAATCTAAGACATTGATAAAAAAGGTCAAAATTAAAGACTAGTTAAATAATAGATTTAACATTTTATGACGATAAAATAAAGCCCGTTCACTTTCGCAAACGGGCTTTTGGATTTATATCAAAATTGTAGTGAAATCACTATTTTTGGATTACTAATTTCTTAGTCATCATAATCCCTTCTTCGCTTCTTAAATTCAAGACATACAAGCCTACAGCGAAATCATTTGTCATTAAGCGGTAAGAACTTGTACCTGCACCAATAGAAATTGTTTTTACTTTCTGACCTGTAATATTTAAAATCTCTAAAGTTGTATTTGTACTTAATTCTGAAAAAGAAATCGTTGTATAATCAGTCGCTGGGTTTGGTACTAAATTAATACCCTCATCTGTCAAAACCTCGTTGGCGCCGCCATTTTCAAGATTAATATCAAAATTTGGTGTACCAGTGTAACTCAACAAATAATCCTCTGCCTCTCCACTAAAATAATCTGCACAAACCTCTGGATAGTCATAACGAGAAACCGCTACACGCATTCGACGAGGCGTATTACTGAATTGTAAAATTGGAATGAACGCCTCAACAACTGCTTCAGGACTCATCTGACTGTGTATCAATTCATTTGCATCGAAGAAGTCACCGTCTTCATTTTTATCCAACCAAATTGACCAAAATAAATCTTGTCCAGAATCATTAGCTCCTCCTACTAATTCCATACGAATAAGCTGGTCTTCTGCATCAAATACAATTTCATTTTCAGTATTATCATAAAAACCACCTGTTTGATTTTCGCCACGACGTTGGTCTTTAACCGTCAATTGTTGTATCCAAACAGAAGCATCTCGTCCGCCAATTGCACAGTACTCAGCTTGTGGTTCTGCAACATTTACTTCGAAAGTACTTGTCGTTTCATTTCCACAATTATCATAAGCACGGTAGCCTACAGTATATGCTCCTATTTCCCAGTCTGAACCGATAGTCAATAAAGATTGAATGCTATCTCCTTCTGCTGTTACACTTTCTAAATAAGGTCCTGTTTGTTCAACCGTCAAACAAGCGCGCTCAACGATAAAACCGCGTAATTCCGACTTGTCGGTAAACGTCCATGCTCCTGTATTCTGTAAAGTCAATACATTCTTAGTTTCAGTGTAAGTAATGACATCACCAAAGTTTTGGTATTCAGAAACTGTATTGTCCGCCCAATTGTAATTGAAAATGCCTTCTACTTCTATTACTTCCAATCCTAACCAAACATCATTAACTTCATTTGGTAGTAAATAGCGTAGGAAGTTGTTTTCAGCACGGTTATCTATGGTAACTAGGTTTCCATTTTCAAGACTTTGTGCCATTTCTACGGCATCATCCCAAGAAATATCATCACCTGTGTACAAAAAGTATTGATGTCCATAAAAATCGCCTAAATGCATAAAGTCTTCATAGCTCGTCGTTGGGCAAGCTTCGCAAGCTGTTGATACTTCTGGTAAATTCCAACGAACGGCTGCTCTTGCTGCATCGTCTTCTACACAAGTTTCAATGTCTTGCAAGCCTGAAATTGTGATTACAGGTTCTACTATAACATCATAAGAACAATACCCATTTAGACCGTAATTATCAGTAGCTGTCCATGTTACAGTTGTCGTCCCAATAGGATAAGTATCTGGCGCGTCGCTCGTCACACTAATAACTTCACAATTGTCAAAAAACTGAGGTTCAGGTGCTTCAAAAGTATCAGCATCAGTACTATTAATGGTAAAACTTTCAGGACAATTTAGTGCTACTGGCTCTATATCATCATGCACAAAAATAGTCACCATGTGAACTGTTTGGTTACCATTATTATCTGTAATTGTTACAGGATGAGGGTGAATACCTGGTGGTAAAAAGAAAACTCCATTTCCTTCAATACTTACAATACCACAAGCATCATCTGCTCCAACATCAATCGTCACCTCTGCAATACAATCATCATGGACAAAATCAATTGAGGTATTACAGTACTGAACAATTGGGTTTGAGCCATCTACAATATTGACCTCTTGCTCACAGGTAGCTGTATGTCCTGTCTCAAAAGAAATTGTCCAAGTCACTAATGTTGCTCCAATATCAAAGTCAAAAGGCGCATCATTTTCGATTAAAGTTACACCACAATTATCTGACTCTACAAATGGCGGAAGCATATTAATCTGACTATTGCCACACTCCCCTTCTAATGAGGTTGTATTAATCGGCTGACGACAAGTAACTATCGGTCCACCTACTACATTTTCAACTTCATTTGACTCAATGGCCGTAGGTATTTCATCTGCGTTAACAGTAGCGATATTCAGTATTTGATCTCCATTAATAGCTGTATTATTGACGGTAACTTCAAAAGATACGATTGTACTTTCTCCTGATTGTAAAGTAGGAATTGTCCAATCTGGCGTAGCAGGACTACCAACAATAGGCGCAATACCAGAAACGTACATCATAGATCCCGCAACTAGTGTAGTATTTATAGGAGCTACATCTGAGATTAGCACATTCGTAGCGCTACCTGCATTAATGCCCATTGCAATATTTGCAACTTCCAAGGTGTATATAATTGTTTCACCTTGACAAACGAGTCCTGTCGGTTCGTTGGACTTTGTAATCACTAATTCTGGATCTTGGACTAGAATTTCCGTATCATCTGTATCTGTCACCGCGTCGCCGCCACCGACGGGGTCTGCTATAACATTTGCGGTATTTGTAAAGGAAGCAATTACATTTGTTGAGGTACAAGTGTATGTTTCTGTTTCTCCTACAGCTAAATTTCCAATTATACTCTCACAGGAAACCGTTGTAGGATCCGTTACTGTTACATTCTCCAAATCGACATTCCCTGTATTTGTTACTGTTATTGAAAATGTTGCTGTTCCACCTGAATTGACTATTTGACTATCATCATTGTCATCGTTATCATCTTTTACGATAGTAATCGCAGGGCTAGATACTAATACTTCTGTATCATCTGTATCGGTCACCG
>CAZQTE010000156.1:0-11717 GCA_964595615.1 uncultured Saprospiraceae bacterium | reverse complement strand
TGCTAAAACTACATCTCGGAGAAAGTTTTGTACAGTCCAGCATGGATGCTATTCGCTCCAATGGTGGTAGAGGATATTTAACAGAATATGGAGTTGAACGAGATTTGAGAGATGCTATTGGAGGTGTTTTGTACGCAGGCACCAGTGACATACAGCGGAACATTATCGCAAGCCTATTAGGAATATGAAAAGGTGAGAGGAGAGAGGTGAGAACTTAGTATATATGTACATAAACTCTCACCTCTCTCCTGACCCCTCTCTCCTAAAAAAAAATAATGAAATACACATTCACATTACCAAGCCTAATCGAGCAGTCGGCGCAAAAGCACCCACACAAGGTCGCATTTAAGTGCCTAAAACACTCGATTACTTATGCCGATTTGGAGCAGCAAATGCACCAAATCGCGAACTTGTTAATGGACTTAGGTGTGAGAAAAGGAGACCGAGTAGGAATTTTCATGACACGCTCTTCAGAAGCGGCGGCGGCTATGTACGGAATAATGGCGGCAGGTGCAGTTTATGTGCCGATTAATCCGTCTCAACCCGTTGTGCGCACGCATTTTCTTATTAAAGATTGTGGCATTCAACATTTAATAACCAACAAAGAGCAAAAAAGAAAAATAGGAAGTGTCGCCACTGAAAACTCAGGGATAAAAACAGTTATCGGCACACAAACCGAACTTCCAGTACAAACAATTAGCTGGGACAAAATAAAAGAACAAACCACAAGCCGTCCAAATATCAATGTTTTAGAACAAGACACAGCTTACATTTTATACACCTCTGGCTCGACAGGAACGCCAAAAGGCATCATGCACAGTCATTACAGCGGTATGTCTTATGCTAAATTGTGTGCGGAACTTTATGATTTGACGGAAAATGACATTTTAGGAAATCACGCGCCGATTTACTTTGATATTTCAACTTTAGGATTTTTTGCTGCGCCATTAGTAGGGGCGACCACGATTGTTGCATCAGAAGCTCATATTAAAATGCCAGCAAGTTTAGCGCAGTTAATTGAAAAGGAAAAGATTACCGTTTGGTATTCAGTACCATTGGCATTGATGCAGATGATGCAGCGTGGAGGATTGGAAAATAGAGATATGTCTGCGCTGCGTTGGGTGATTTTTGCGGGAGAATTATTTCCAACCAAACACCTCCGAAAGCTAATGAATATATGGTCTCACGCTCAATTTAGTAATGCCTATGGACCAACAGAAACGAACGTTTGCACCTATTATAATCTCCCCGAAATTCCAAAAACCGATGACCCTATTTCTATTGGGAAAACTTGGGGAAATACCGAAATGCTCATCCTAAATGCGGAGGGCGAAGAGGACACAACTGGCGAATTACTAATTCGTTCCGCAACGCTAATGCAAGCCTACTGGGGCAGGGCAGATTTAAATGCAAAGGCATTTTACAAAAGAGAAAATAGCCGTGGTTTAGAAGAAAAATTCTACCGTACGGGAGACTTGGTGCGACAAGAAGCAGACGGAAATTTGAGCTTTTTAGGACGCAAAGACCGTCAGATAAAAACACGTGGTTTTCGAGTAGAATTAGACGAAGTGTCAGCAGCTTTGCTAAAGCATGAGGCAGTAGAAGAAGTCGCCGTTTACACTAAAAAAGACACGGAAGAGCAAAGTCTAATCGAGGCGGTGCTCATCCTAAAAAACAATACCGAGACAACAGAAGCTAATCTGCAAACGCACTTAAAGCAATACTTACCATGGTATGCCATACCCCACAAACTCCTGATAACCAAAGAGTTCCCCCGAACCCCAACAGGAAAAATAGACCTAAACCAACTAACTACGAGGTAGTCAAAAATAAATAATCACAGATGTAATCTGTGGAGAGCACAGAAAAAAGATATGCAAAAGAAAATAATCACATACATTGAAACAGAACTTCTCAGTGGACAAGAGGATGTAAATCTAATCGCTGATGAAGATCTACTGACTACAGGAATTATTGACTCCCTTGGCGTCATGAAACTCATCGCCTATTTAGAAGAAGAGTTTAAGATTTCAATACCAGCAGAAGACATGACAATAGAGTACTTTATGACCGTAGATGATATGGCAGATTATATTGCGACACGCCAATCCGTCAAGGTATAAAATAGAGAAATGAGCCAAAATTTAACACTACGCGCCAATGAATTGACACAAAGTCAAACTTTACTTTGGACGGGGCAAATGCTTCATCCAGAGTCGCCTATGTATAATATGGTAATGACTTTTGACCTGTTGGGTAGTATCGATATTGCTGCTTTCAAAGCGGCATTTCAGGCATTGGTTAGTGGCAGTGATGTTATGCGTACGATTATATTAGCTGAAGGACACGCACCGCAACAGATTGTAAAAGATACACTTGTACATGATTTAGAATACATCGATTTATCTAATGAAAATGAGGCAGAAGCCATCTTTAAAGCATGGTTGAAAACGCGCAGTGAACAGAATTTTGACCTCTCAAAAACACTTTTTGACAGCGCACTTATCCAATTTTCCGAAAAACACTTCATCTGGTATTTTAATCAGCACCATCTCCTGACGGACGGCTGGTCTTTGACAGTTTTGTATAAAGAAATGGCGAATTTGTATAGATTAGCCTTAGAAGAGGACTTATCAAATACCTCTAAAATGCTCCCTTTTCAATCTTATCTTGATTTTGAAAAGGCAATACAAGTCCAAGCCAAAAAGGAAAAAATTGCTAATTATTGGCAAAATAAATTAGAAAATCTACCAAAGCCACCACGTCTTTATGGCAAACTGGGAAAGAAGGATTCAAGCCAAGCCAAGCGAGTTTTAGTAAACTTAGGTTTAGAACGTACAGAAGCTCTTCGAAACTTGACTAAAGAAAAAGACTTGCGTGCATTTACGCAGGATATGTCTTTGTTTAATGTCTTTGCAACGGTTCTTTTCGCTTATTTGTATCGAATTAGTGGACAAGAAGAATTGTTAGTCGGAGCTCCTTCACACAATCGTCCAAGCACGAACTTCAAAAATACATTAGGTGTTTTTATCGAAATTTTTCCAATGCAGACGGCAGTAGGAGAGGACGATACTTTTATGGACTTATTTCGAAAAGTACGGACAGAAGCGAGTGATTTTTTACGGAATGCACAGTCTGCTTACAGTTCGCCAGCTTTGAGTGGCAGTTTTAATGTTTTGCTAAATTATATTTCTGGTAGTTTTGGTGATTTTAATGGTATCCCGATGCAGTCAGAATGGATTTTGCCAGGACATACAGACCCGGCGCACCATTTACGTTTGCAGGTGCATGATTTTGATTTGACAGGAGAAATTAAGTTACACTTTGACATGAATACAAGTGTTTTTGGGGAGAGTTTATGTCAAAATGCGCCACAGCATTTTCTTCGTCTATTAGATGCTTTTATTGAAGATAGAAACCAAGATTTATCAGTATGTGAAATATTAAGCAAAGAGGAACGCCACCTCATTTTAAAAGAATTCAATAATACACAAAAAGAATTTCCTTTACAGAATCAAAATTTACTAAGCCTATTTGAAATACAAACCAAAAAAACGCCCGAAGCTCCTGCCATCCAATTTGAAGAAAGTGTCTTGACTTATGCTGAATTCAACAAAAAAGCCAATCAATTAGGGCGATTTTTACAAGCACAAAGTATTAATAATGAGGATATTGTGGCAGTGATTATGGAGCGTTCTATAGAAATGCCTTTGGCGATTTATGGTATTTTAAAAGCAGGTGCAGCTTATCTTCCGATTGACCCCAAACATCCAATAGAACGTATAGATTTTATGCTCAAAGATGCTAATGTGAAAGTCGTTTTAACGCAAGCACATTTAGCGCAAAATCTAAAAAGTATAGCCAAAAAGACTATTGTAATAGACGAAAATTGGTCTGAAATAGACCAAGAGAGCACCGAAAATTTAAATCTAAATACTAGACCTAATAGTCTGGCATACGTCATCTACACTTCTGGTTCAACAGGTCAACCAAAAGGCGTTGCGGTCGAACATAAAAGTATTTGTAATCGCTTAAATTGGATAAAAGACCTCGTCACCATAGATGAAACGGACGTTTATCTACAAAAAACTCCTTATACTTTTGATGTATCTGTCCCTGAATTTTTCTGGCCCTTACAAACGGGAGGAAAACTCGTTATGGCAAAGCCTGAGGGACATAAAAATCCAAGTTATTTAATCGAAACAATTCAAAAATTTGGCATTACAACAATACATTTTGTCCCGTCGATGATGAGTGTTTTTTTAGAGGAAAAGGGATTAGAGAATTGCACATCTTTACGTCGTGTATTTGCCAGCGGAGAGGCTATTTCTACGACTTTACAAAATCGTTTTTTCGAGCAATTTGATATAGAATTGCATAATCTCTACGGACCAACAGAAGCCGCCGTTGAAGTTACGCGTTGGCAATGTCAGCCAGATACCACAGACCGAATTGTACCAATTGGAGTGCCCGTCGCAAATACCCAAATTTATATTTTAGACCAACACTTACAGCCTGTACCAGTAGGTATGTCGGGTGAGTTGTACATCGCAGGCATACAAGTGGCGCGCGGATATCTAAACCGCCCGAAATTGACTGCTACGAACTTTGTCAATGACCCGTATAGTGAAATCGCAGGCGCAAAAATGTATCGTAGTGGAGACTTAGCCCGTCATCGAGAAAATGGTGTGATTGAGTATCTCGGAAGACTTGATTTTCAAGTAAAATTGCGCGGATTTCGGATTGAATTAGGAGAAATAGAAAGACGTTTAGAAGAACATATTGCTGTAGCAAAAGCAGTTGTCGTCATGCGTGAGAATGAGAAAATCGGACAATACTTAGTCGCATTTTATACAGGCGAAAAAGTGCCAAATGATATTCCATTTATCCATTATTTAGCAGAGCATCTGCCAGATTATATGATACCGACTCACTTTGTACATTTGGAGGCATTTACTTTAGGAACAAGTGGAAAAGTTAATAGAAAGGACTTACCAGAAATTGAATTTTCTAAATCAAATACAAAGAAAAAATATGTTGCTCCAAGCAACCAAATCGAAGAATTATTGGCAGAAATATGGCAAGAAATTCTTCAAATTGAGAAAATCGGAATTCATGATAATTTCCTTGAAATGGGAGGTCATTCATTGACTGCGATTCGTTTGGTTTCGCGCATAATGGATACTTTCGAATTAACATTAGCTATAAACTTGGTTTTCAAAAAGCCAACAATCGCAAGTTACGCCGCGCATATTGAGGAAACAATTGTAGCTTTATTGGAGGAAGAGGAATAAAATATGAACACAAATCAAGGATATCTATACGCTGCGACGGGCAAAAAATTTACAGAAGAGGCAGCGGCTTCTGTACGTAGTCTGCGTAGGTTTAATTCAAAAGTACACACGACTTTGATTACAGATAAAACTTGTGATTATAAAGAGTTTGACAATATCGAAATTGTAGATTTTGACAGTACAGATATTAACTGGAAAAAAGGCTTACTGTACAAAGCTCTCGCGCTGCAAAAATCGCCTTATGAAAAAACATTCTTTGTTGATACCGACACATATTTTACTGAAGAATGTGGAGAATTATTTGACTTGTTAGACTACAATGATATTCTCATTGCACATTCTCCCGCGGACGTTTCAAAGGTGGTCATTGAGGGTAAAGAAATTGAGGCGTATCATCCGTATAATACGGGAGTAGTTGTCTACAAAAAAACGCCTGAGGTAGTACAGTTATTTAAAGATTGGTTAAGCTTGTATCAGGAAAAATTTGATATTTATCCTTCTGACCAGACACCATTTATGGAAGCTTTATTAAAAAATAAAGTACGCTTGTACACCTTACTTCCTTTCTATAATTTTCGTGAACATTTCATGGTTTCTCTACCGCCTGGTCGGGTGAAAATTATTCATGGACGACCCCGAGATATTTTAGATTTGGAGCGAAGAATAAATGAAAATAT
Organism: uncultured Saprospiraceae bacterium; assembly: GCA_964595615.1. Classification (GTDB taxonomy): domain Bacteria; phylum Bacteroidota; class Bacteroidia; order Chitinophagales; family Saprospiraceae; genus JAHDCG01. Next base: position 5,746 of record CAZQTE010000156.1, on the reverse strand, counting down.
TGGACATCGAACATGGCTGCCGCGTCGCGAAAAGATAATTTTTAGACAGCCAAAATCACTAAAAAGACGCATAAAAAACGCTTTGCCACAAGGCATTTTGAACTTATATCGAAAATTGAAATAGAGTGTTTTGGTCTCGTGAAAAATAACTAATAACATAATAACCAATAACTAACTTGCCTCATATCGTCGTCATAACTTCTGGACTCACAGGCATTTTAAATGCAAGTTTTGAGTTAATGCATCGTTTAGAAAAGGCAGGGCATCAGGTGACTTGTGCTTGTCCGAAGGATGTGGGCGATAAAGTTAGAATACAAGGATTTGCATACGAGCAATTAGTGGCTGTAAATTATGAACCTGCTCCAGATTTGCCTCCTTTTAAAGAAAACTTTAGAAAAGTAAAAAGACTGCTGCATAAGTGGATGAATCGCAGAAAAAGGCAAAAAGAAGCCATTGCAGCATTGGGAATGGATGATTTTGAGGGAAAAATGCGAGAGTTGAAGCCAGACTTACTGATTATTGATGTAGAGTTACACGAGCATATCATGACGACGGTAGCGCAAAAAATGCCAGTTTTATTACTCAGTCAATGGTTTTCTTTGTGGGAAAGAGAAGGTTTGCCGCCGCTTTTGCACGATACGATACCTGGAGTAGGAGAGGCGGGGAGTCCTGCGGCGATTAAACAGGCTTGGCAAAAAATAAAACGAAAGCGAAGAAGGATTTTTTTAAAGAAAAAAATACGTAGTGGAGCTACCAATCGACGCACAATTTTACAGAAATATGCGGCGCAAATTGGTTTTCCCAAGGAATATATTTCTGAAAATTTTTGGCCTGGACCATTTACTTATTCTAAATTGCCAGTTATCAATATGACTGCGGAGGAATTGGAGTTTCCGCACGAACTCAGACCTCATTCATTTTATGTCGGTCCTATGGTTTTCGCAAGACGCAAAGAGGCGCATTCTAATGCCGAAGTTGAGGCAAAATTAGAGCAAATTTTCTCAGATTGTGCAACACAAAATAAAAAATTAATCTACTGTTCTGTCAGCACTTATCGCAAGGGAGATACGAGTTTTATTGAAAAATTGGGAGATGCAGTTAGAGATAAAAAGGAGTGGACAGTCATCGTAGGTTTGGGTGGAATGTTAGATGCTGATTCCTTACAAAATCTACCAAAAAATGTACATCCTTTTAAATGGATACCACAACTTAAAGTGCTGGAAAAAGTTGATTTATCCATTAATCATGGCGGCATTCATACGATAAATGAGTGCCTTCATTTTCGAGTGCCGATGTTGATTTATTCTGGCAAAAGGTCTGACCAAAACGGCTGTGCAGCACGCATTCATTATCATCAAGCGGGGATTATGGCTGATAAAGACATTGATAATTCATCAGATATTCGCCGAAAAATTGAATTGGTTTTATCAGATAAAAGGTATTTAGAAAAAATAAATGAAGTACAGACAAAGGTGGAGAACGCAAGAGAAAATAGAGTTATGGAAAAATGGGTTGAACGCTTTATTAAGGGTCGTTAAAAGAATAATTTATAACATTTGACAGGATAATTTTCCCTCATTTTGCACTTGAAATCAGTCAAAGTATCAACAATTATCCCTCTTTCAAGCCCAAACTGAGAAAAAATTCTCTCTGTCAAACCTTTATAAGTTATTCTTTCAATGACCCTAAGCCTGAAAAGTAAGACAGGCATCTGCCAATTGTCAATCAACAAAACATGTTAAAAACCTACTTAGCACGTGCCAAAAAGAAGACCTTTCAAAGCGTCTTTCGCCTCTATGACAGCATAGCGGACACAGAGATGTATGCGGAATATTCAAATTATAAAGTAGGCTATGACAATCCAAATTATCAATTTGACAAGACCGATATTTGTTTTCTTCACTTACCTAAATGTGCTGGAACTTCATTCGCCAAAATGCTAAAGAATGACCCTCAATCTCGATTTAAAGAACTCCTTATACACCGTCCAATTTCTCCCTTTTGTCCACCTTCAGAATATCGTTATGTGACCATTATGCGTGAGCCAACGAGTCGCGTTTGGTCTTTGTATAAAATGATGTTGCGACAGGAAGAAGGCTATCCATACCGCAAACATGCCAAGCGTAGTTTAGAGGTCTTTTGCCAAAAAAATAAGGCAGCTCGAAATATGGTTTGTCGCTATCTGTCAGGTGAAATGAAAGGAGAACCAAACGCACAAACTCTGGATAAAGCTTATAAAAATCTACAGCAATTTTATCAAGTTATAGACTTTAATAATTTTGAAAAAGAAGCTATTGATTTTTTAGAGAAGCATGGTATCCCATTTAAGAAAATTCCTTTAGAACGTAAGGCAAATTACGACAGGCCAAGCCTTGAAGAATATCTATTACTTCAAAAATATAATGAATGGGACATCCGTCTTTTTGAAAAATGGCAAACAGAACGAAAAGTATGAGTTTAAAAAGAAAACTGAGGAAACTACGCTGGAAAATATTAGGAAATCCTAAATTGACCAGTAAAAAATATCCAACTTACTGGTTTCAAAAAGTACTGGCAGATAAGCAAGCTCAAGTTGTCCAAATTGGCTCTAATGATGGACGTGCGGGTGACCCTCTCTATCATCTTCTACATAAAAAATCAAACTGGAATGGTCTATTTGTAGAACCCGTTTCGTATATATTTGAGAGATTGAAAAGTAACTATCCAGATAACTCTCGTTTTCGTTTTGAGAACTCCGCGATTAATCAAGGGGAAGTGTTGGATTTTTACTGGGTTGACCCAGTGGCAAAGGAACATTTAACAGATTTACCATTCTATTTTGACCAACTGGGGTCTTTTGATAAGAGTCACATTATCAGAGCATTAGACGGAAAATTAGAGCCTTTTATTATTTCTGAAAAGGTGAATGGTATTACTTTAGACGGCTTATTGGAAAAACATCAAATTACTGATTTTGACATCTTGCATATTGATGTAGAAGGCTATGATTGGGAGGTGCTTAAGCAGTTGAATCAAGAGAAATATCAGCCAAGTTTCATCCTTTATGAAGGGGTGCATTTGTCAAAAAATGAGCTAAAAAAGTCATATGATTTTTTAAATACAAATTATCTTTTATTTAAACATGAAGGCGATATTTTGGGTGTGAATAGAGGGATTAAAAAGAAATTTTTAGAGAGCATGCGGAGAAATTTACAGATGTTTGATTTAGAAAATTATCAGAGCAAAACGAAATAAATGAAAAGACTTATTGCACGTATTTTTTTTCGTCTTGCCGTTTTTTTTAGGCAAATTGGAAAGAAATTCACGCCATTAGATGCAAATAGAAAACGAATTGTCGCGGATTGGAAAGCGCAAGAAGGGGAGAAGAGATTGCGGTATGAGTACAACTTGCCAGCACGTCCAGTGGTGTTTGATTTAGGAGGCTTTGAGGGAGATTGGGCGAGTGAAATCGCCGCGCGTTATCAAGCAAAAGTTGAGATTTTTGAACCACATCCCGTTTTTGCAGCGAATATAAAAAGGCGTTTTAAAAGCAATGCAGACATCAAAGTGCATGTTTTTGGGTTAGGCGCAAGAGATGAAAAATTAAACTTAGGAACGGACGCAGAGTCCACTTCTACTTTCAAAACTCAAAATACGGCAAGTGTCGTCGAAGTAGATTTAAAAAATGCCAAAGACTTCATCACAAAAGGTAATTTTCAGCAAATTGATTTAATAAAAATCAACATCGAAGGCGGAGAATATGAACTTTTAGCACACTTAATCGAAGAAGGCTTAATCACAAAATTCAAAGAATTACAAATTCAATTTCATCACTTTGTCCCAGATGCTACGGCAAAAATGAAGGCTATCCAAAAGGAACTTTCCAAAACACACAAACTGACTTATCAGTTTGAGTTTTTGTGGGAAAATTGGTGCTTAAAAAAATAAGAAGTAGAATTTAGAATCTAAAAAAGTGAACTGTCGCAAATGGTCACAATCAGATTAAAAGCCGGAATGGGCAATCAAATGTTTCAGTACGCTTTCGGGCTGCGCATGGCGCGCGCTTTGGGAGTGGAATTAAATATCGACTTGTCCTTATTATTAGACCGGGCGCGTGGTGACCAGCACGTTTATCGAGATTATGATTTAACGATTTTTAATGTGCCGCACGAATTCACTATTAGCCCTACCATTCTTCGTACTTTATACAAAACTAAGTCTTCAAAAGTATGTAAACTCACGCGCCAATGGCTTGCCAGAGGCAAAAACTACGTGAAAGAACCTTTTTTTCACGTCTCAGAAGAAATTTTAGCTAATCCAAAAGACAATACAATTTATGAAGGTTGGTGGCAGAGTGAGCGCTATTTTTCAGAAATTGCTCCTGAGATTAGAAAGGTTTTTAGCTTTGTACATCCCATTTTAGAAAGCTCAAAAGAGCTTTTACAAGAGATTAAAAATAGCAATTCCATTTGCCTAAATGTTCGCCGGACGGACTTTTTAAAAACAGATAATCTCAATACAACTAATCAAGTTTATTTTATTAAAGCAGCCCATAAAATGGCTAAGGAAATAGAGCATCCGCACTTTTTTATCTTTTCTGATGATGTCAAGTGGTGTGCTGAAAATCTAAATTTACCATATTCGACCACCTTGGTTGACCACAGTCACAAAGGCATCAAATTCGGTAATTACATGCAGTTGATGAAATCTTGTAAGCACTTTATCATCCCTAATAGTTCTTTTGCTTGGTGGGCAGTTTGGTTAAGTGAAAACGAAAATAAAAAAGTCATTGCACCTGCAAAATGGTTTAATGAAGGGAAGTATGACACCTCTGATTTAGTGCCGAAAAGTTGGGAGAGAATTTAGAATTGTTATTAGTTATTGTATTATTGGTTATTTTTTTAACTTGTAAAATAATCGAAAAAATAAGACAAGTTGCTGGGACTTGACGACGGCGAAGCCATGCCAAAAATAAAGAAAATGAGAAATAATATTTTATTTATACTTTTTACAATTGTCTTATTATCAAGTAGTTGTGTGCAATATAGAGATGTATTGAGTTATGAAGAAACACCCGTTTTTCCCGAAACAGCACAGGCGATTACCAATTATCAGCCAATCGTCATACAAGAAAATGACATCTTACAAATTACCGTGAGTAGCCTTGCCTTGGAGGCTGCTGCGCCTTTCAATAGTTCGAATGAAAGTGGCTATATGGTAGATGTTTCGGGTAATATAACTTTACCAACTTTAGGCGATATTCAGGTGAAAAATTTGACTTTAGAAGAAATAAAAGCCAAGTTAAAAGAGGCATTACAACCCTATTTTTCCGAGACTCCGATTGTCAATGTCCGTTTACAAAATTTCAAAGTAAGTGTCAACGGAGAGGTAGGAAGTCCAGGTATTTTTGCCGTTGCAAATGGTCGGATTACGATGATTGAGGCGATTACGCGTTCAGGTGATTTTACGCCTTATTCTCGCCGGGACAGTATTCTGATTATCCGAGAATTTAACAATGAGCGTAGTTTCGGATACATTGATTTTAACTCTGCGGCTGCCTTTGATTCACCCTATTTTTATCTCAAGCAAAACGACGTAGTCTATGTCCGTCCCAACAAAACAAAAGTAGCAACAGTACGTGACCCGGCGACTCGAATATTACCATTTATCAGTATTGTAACTGGTTTGACTGCTTTAGTATTGACGATTTTAAGGTAAAATCCCAGAGATAGTTTGAAACACCAAAACCAAAGATTTACCACAAATC
>CAZQTE010000155.1:0-11774 GCA_964595615.1 uncultured Saprospiraceae bacterium | reverse complement strand
TTAAAAAGAAATGATGACTTGTGCTTTATACTTAAGAAAAGAACTTTAGACTATAATTTTAGAAAAATCATAGCGAATATCGATAAGATATAGTCCACTAGCTGAAACACTCCAATCTCTTCGCAAACGCTCTTGTTTTTTCATGGCTTCGTGTACTTCTTCTAAGGTCAATCGACCTAAGGCAACATTCAGACACATACCAACAATTAGGCGTACCATACCTCTTAAAAAACGATTAGCAGCGATATGGAAAATGAGCTTATCTTCGCCTTTTACTTCTACCCATTCTGCACGAAAAATATCGCAAAACATCGTATTTGCATCATTGTTAGACTTACAAAAAGGAAAGAATTCTTTATACTCCTTTAATAAAGCCGCAGCTTCATTTAATTTAGCCAAATCTGGGCGTGTAGGATATGTGAAACGGTAAACTGTATCTTGCTGAAAAGGATTTTTCGTAAATTCCAAATGATACTCATAGGCACGATGTGTTGCATCAAAACGAGCATGAGCTTCGTCTTTTACCCGATAGATTTTATAGATAACGATGTCTTGAGGCAAGACTTTATTGATACGAGGGAGAAATGCTGTTGGTAGTTCTTTATCAGTATCAATATGTGCAATGTAGTGTTTGGCGTGAACGCGTGCATCGGTACGACCACAGCCTGAGACTTTAACATCTTGTCTTAATATGAGAAAAAAAGCTTCATCTAAAGTTTGTTGAACGGAAGGAGCGTTGGGCTGTTTTTGCCAGCCAGAATAGTTAGTGCCATTATAGGCGAGTTCGATGAAGTAACGCATATCGAGAGATGGGTTGAGGGTTATGAGTTGTGGGTTGTGAGTTTTCACCACTCTCAACCCACAACTCTCAACTCTTTTAGCTTCCTTTTACTATCAAAGCTTCGCGCTCTGGTCCTACGGAAATCATAGTAATTGGTGTACTTAATTCATTCTCCAATTCTGCAATGTATAATTTTGCAGCATCAGGCATGCTTTTATAGCCACCAGCAAATGGTACTTCTTGCTCCCATGCATTATAAGTTGTGTATACTGGTTCAATTTCCGTTTCACACAAATCATAAGGTAAATCGCGACTTTCTTGACCGTCAAATTTGTAAGCAGTCGCAGCCTTTACTGTTTTGAATTTATTTAAGATGTCAATCTTAGTCAAAACCAACTGCGTCACGCCATTCAACATGATAGTGTAGCGTAATTGCGGTAAATCAATCCACCCACAACGACGCGGACGACCTGTAGTTGCACCAAATTCAGCACCTTCTTTACGTAAGAACTCACCGTCTGCATCAAATAATTCAGTAGGGAATGGACCACCACCTACACGTGTACAATAAGCTTTTGTGATACCGATAACTTCGCCAATTTTAGACGGAGCGATACCTAAACCATTACACACACCAGCGGTGACTGTATTAGAAGAAGTCACAAAAGGATAAGTCCCAAAGTCAATGTCTAACATCGAACCTTGTGCCCCTTCTGCTAAGATTTTCTTTCCTTGTTTCAGTTGGTCATTCACGTAATATTCACCGTCAACAAAGTCTAATGAACGCAAAGTCGCCAAACTATCAAACCATTTCTTCTCTTCTGTTTTTAAATCGAAATCAACCGCAGGGTATTGTTTTAATAATCCCAAATGTTTCGCCTTCAATGCTTCATATTTATCCATGAAGCTTGGCAAATTGACATCACCCGCACGCAATCCGTTACGTCCTGTTTTGTCCATATAAGTTGGTCCGATACCTTTCAAAGTAGAACCAATTTTTTCTTTACCTTTTGATGCTTCTGATGCTGCATCCAAATAGCGGTGCGTTGGTAGGATTAAGTGTGCCTTACGGGCAACCAATAAGCGACCTTTAAAGTCAATATTGTTTGCTTCTAATCCTTTGATTTCGCGCTCTAAAGTAATAGGGTCAATGACGACACCATTACCAATCAAGTTCATCAAATCCTGACGAAAAATACCAGAAGGAACGGTGTGTAGTACAAATTTTTTGCCGTCAAATTTCAAAGTATGACCAGCATTTGGGCCTCCTTGAAAACGAGCAACCAAATCGTAGTTTGGTGCTAAATAATCAACAATTTTACCTTTGCCTTCATCTCCCCATTGGAGACCTAAGATTACATCTACTTTCATTCTTTATTTAATGGTTTTCGACTTTTTAAAGATATTAGACTTTAGATATTAGACTTTAGATATTAGACTTTATCAATTGTAAAATTGACTATAGATGTATTTTATCAAATTATAAGTTCGAATAAAAATGATTAATCTCTCTTTGAGAGTCTAACATCTAAAGTTCCCGATTGTAAAATACGGGACAGGCTAATATCTAAGGTCTTTTTTAGCCCAAAATGAGAAAAACCTAAGGGTTACAGAGTACCCTTAGGTTTTTACCACCTGCCCAAAAAGTTGCGCATAAGTCGGAATTAGTTGCATGTTTACTAATTAAGCACAAAATTAAATAATCTTTTGAAATAGTGGTAAGGATTCCTGTTTTTTTCGGCAAATATTATTTGGATTTAAAGACTTGACTCGCTAATAGTTTGATTATGAACAGCTTAGTTAATGTCTAAATTTCGCTGTATCATATTGTTGAATATGTTGATTGGTTGATTATGTTATTTTAGCCTTGATAAATCAACGCATTCAACTAATCAATAATAGACTTTCGACATTTTCTTTTTCTGATTTGGAAAAATCATAAGCAGAGACAAATAATGGCAAACGCTCTTCATGAAAATGAAAAGGAGCTAAATTTGTCTTAAAATCAGGATTTTGAGGATAAATGAGATGTAATTTTACTGATTTGCCTGTTGTTGCATATTTTTCACCATAACTAAACATTTGATACAAATCCGCCTGCGTAATTCCAAAATCAGGTAAATGCGGGTCAATAACTTTCCATTTCGTATCAAAAATCAAAATCTCTTTCTCATTTTCTGCTACAATATCGGGACGCAAGGCAAATTTGTCCTTACCTGCATCGGTCTGCAATAAGTGATGCGAACGGTCTTGCAATGAAATCTGATGTGTCTCTGAATGTCGTTGAAATTGTTGTCCAATATATTCCTCAAAAATCCGTGCGGTAGGAAATAGCAGAGACAGACCTTTTGTATTACCTGATACGTGAGAAAAGCTTTGATGACGCAAAAATATCTTTGCCCAAGTTAATGGTGATTTATATTGAGGGAAAAGACGATTTTCCGCTTCCGCTTTTTGATAGTCTGCACTTAGATTTTGACTGCGAGGCACCGCTGCGAAGAAAGACTGTAGTTGACGTAAATGATTCCTATTTTCATAAGATTGTGTACGCTCCGCTAAAAAATCAATCGCTGTACGTAATAAACGATTAGGAGCAATGTCTTTGCGAAAATCATCCTTTTCGATATAGAAATTATAGGGTTTACCTAAGTTAGTTTTGAGGTGGTCGGAGAAGATGAGTTTGCCACGTAGATAAGGTTCATTCGCTTCGCGTAAAGTATAATTTTCTTGTAACCCATTTTGCACTAATATCAATGTCGCCTCTGTAAATGCTGCGATAAAAACCTCCAAAAGAGGTAATTTTGCAGCCTGCAAATAAGCCTCACCCAATTGCCGAAAAGGCGTATGTCGCAAAGACCGCAACATCTGCAAAAAGGCACGACGGACGGCTTTCATTTCTTCATTATCTACTTCTTCTTTTCCGAAATAAATCTTTGGTAATATTTCTAAAGTTGTGCCGTCAGGTGTTTCTACGATGCCGACGTATTGCTGGGCTTGTAAATATTCGCAGCCTTTGCGTCTGCCTGTGCGGAAGATGTGTTCGCCAGATTTTGTGTCGATGAAATTGCGGACTGAATTGAATGCGGGAGTAGGGAGAAATACCTCGTCAGGATTGCTTTGAGACTTTGGGAAGTCTTCGGATTTGTAGATTTTGGCGTATTCGCGTAGGGTGTAGTTTTGCAAAATTTTAATCTTTTTTATCAAAGGTGTCGGACACTTAAAGTAAATCAAAAGCGAAAAAATAAAGAAATACGATAAGTTTAAATAAGAGTAGTGTCTGACACCTGTTACATAGAAGAATATCTTAATCAAGTGTCAGACGGTCGCTTGTTTCTAAATTTACTATAATACTCAATTCACCTTCTTTGATTAATTTAACCGTCCGACACTTTCGCGTAGACTCCTACGAACGCCTCGCATGGAAATTCCCGATACCGTTCCTCCACTAAACAAGGATGCACCCGATAAGTCGCTTTCTCCTCCAAGAAATGCACATTCTCTCCAAATAACTTCTTGCCTGAAAGGTCATTTTGCAACTGCACAAAACGATGTTCCTCTGCCTTCCCCCAACGTGGATTGTCTCCCAAGACCAAACGCACCTTTTCCCAATCGCCATAAAAATACTCTTGCAGCAAGGGCAAGATTTTATTTCTGAATAAACGACACAAGTCATTATAATTTTTCAAAGACAAAAAATAAGCATGACCAATCGTATGGTCGCGGTCGTATAAATGCTCGATGCGATTATTCAAGGTTTGCAGCATCTTACCCAAGTGAATACCATTAATTTCGCGGTCTAAACCTGCTAAATCTGTCTGTGGTAACATTTCTACAAACTCAAATCGTCTACGCAATGCAGTATCCAACAAAGCAATCGAACGGTCCGCTGTATTCATCGTCCCTACGATATATAAATTTTTGGGAACACTGAAACTTTCCTTAGAGTAGGGGAGAGTGACGCTCAATTCTTGAGCTTCGCCTTTACGTTTGTCGGGTTCGATGAGTGTGATAAGTTCGCCGAATATTTTAGAGATATTGCCACGATTGATTTCGTCGATGAAAATGGCAAAATTTTCCTGCGGATTTTGGTCTGCGCGGCGTGCTAATTGTTTAAAAATACCAGGCTCGATTTGATAGCGAATTTCTCCATTTTCAGTTTCACTATTGAGAACGGGTTTTAAACCTTCAACAAATTCTTCATAGCTGTAAGACTGATGAAAAGTAACAAATTCGTAGCGTTTTTCTTCTTTTCTTATTGGCTGATAATGTTGGAAAGAATGCAGAATGTCTGTAAAATCAGGCATTGCCTGTGTTGCTGCCTCGTGGTCTATTGCCCAAGTCCCTTTCTCGTTTTTCCAAAAAAATAGAGGTTCTGTTCGCTTTGTTTTGTCAAAACGTACATTAGGACAGCGTAAATCTGTGTGCTTTTGCAGATGATACCAAATGGTATTTTTTGGACGCTTATTATCTGAATGCGCGATTTTTCCTTGTATCAATGGATGTTCAAAAATCTGCTGCACCTTCGCTTCTCCCAAATCCATCATCGCGATACTAATCACTTCCCACCATGTCAAATTCTCCGTCAATTGCACTGCAAATTGCTCTTCTGTGAGTAGCATTTTTGTACCCGTAAAAAGTGGCATTAATTCTTTGCGCAAACGGTAGGTTTTTCCAGTGCCAGGAGGACCATAGAAAAGGGTGTTTTTAGACAATGGGATTTCTTGAAAATCGCGTATGTCTCTGACTGTATTTGTGTGTGGTATGGTGGCAAGCATTTTCTCAGACAATATGGTAGATTACTTTTGATTTGTTTTTTATGTACGTTTAAATTTTGGTAAATAAGTCGAAAATACTTTCTCTAAACGTTCTTTTTCAACCATTTCGAGTTCGCCATATTCTTTGAATAATTCAGTAACGACTTTTCGTGCTTTTTTCTCATTTCCACCACTAAATCCTTTTTGAATTTTTTTGATGAAATTTTCACTCTTATTCGTCAATGCTACAACTTTAGACATCGGCAAATCTGGCAGTTCAGTGGTAAATAAAAGAACTTTCTCTACGTCGTTGACTAAATCTGCGAATTTGATACCATGTGTTCTTTCTTCAGCACGTCCTTCTAAGCGACCTTGCTTTAAAAGCATCGCCAAGGTACTTTTCATATTTATCTGTGCTTTCGGTGCAAGATTTTCCATATTTACTTTTATATTTTTAGGTAATCTTTCCATGATACCCAAGACATAATATCCCAGTGAAATTTTAATGTCCTCATCTTCGTCATCAAAATCAAATATAACGGAAAAATTTTGTTCCAGCAAACGCCAATTGTTGCGCAATGCCATTGAAATCATCGCACTCCTGAAGAAATCCGTTTTAATTTGTTGCAGTTGTTCTTGTGGAACTTTGGTTACATTCGTAAAATTAAAACCAAAATCGGGCAGGAAGGGTTCAATTTCCGCGAAAAATGGATGAGCTGCAAACAATTCTGTTACCCGTTTAGGTTGCCAATCTTTTTTGCCATTGTAAAAAATCAAAGGAATAATCGGTTCTAATTTCTTCTTTCCATTTTTGACTTGCTTGTAATAGGAAATGAATAAATACAAACCAAGTTGGATCGAAATAAAATTGTCAGGACGTGATTTATTTTCCCATAAAAAAGAAATCGTCAACTCTTCTTTTGAGTTTTTGAAACGACATTTATATAAAATATCCGCATCAAAGGTCTTTAAATCAGGGACTGTGAAAGTTTCTTTTTGAATGTGCAAAGATTGTAAATCAAGAACTTTTTCCCATGCAGGCGCAAAAGTTTGTATGTAGGCAATTGCATTGCGCTTTTTTTGCATGACCTCTCTAAAAAATCTGTCATCAGGCTGATGTACTTCCTTTTTTTCTTTTGCCATAGTATGTGTTTTTGGGTAAATAGTTTTCTATTTAGGCAAGTTACACAAAATCAACGACTTAGAAGAAAAGATAAAAATAGAATTTACAATTTACCCGCCTTATACATCCGAGCAAAATCTTTCGCAAAGTAAGTAATAATCACATCCGCCCCCGCCCGACGAATACTCAAAAGCGTCTCAGGCATCGCTTTTTCATAATCCAACCAACCATTTTGACAAGCAGCAATTAACATTGCACATTCACCACTTACATGATAAGCCGCGATTGGTAATTCATAATTTTCTTTCAATAAATGAATGATGTCGAGGTAGTTTAAGGCAGGTTTGACCATGAGGAAATCTGCGCCTTCTTGAGTATCTAATTCAGCTTCGATGAGTGCCTCCCGCTTGTTGGCAGGATTCATTTGATAGGTTTTTTTGTCTTTTGGAATATCAGCATCTTCGACGGGCGCAGAGTCCAATGCATCTCTAAATGGCCCGTAAAAAGCACTGGCATACTTCGCTGTGTAAGACATAATACTCGTATCGGTGTAGCCTTGACTGTCAAGTGCGGTGCGCATCGCCGCTATACGTCCGTCCATCATGTCTGAAGGTCCTAATATGTCAAAACCCGCCGCGGCTTGGGCAATACTCATTTTGGCTAATACTTCTAAAGTTTCATCATTGAGAATTTTGCCGTTACGGACTATCCCATCGTGACCATCTACGGAATATGGGTCTAATGCGACATCTGAAATTAAAGCACATTCTGGAAAACGCTTTTTGACTTCTGTTGCTGCTTTTAGATAGAAATTATCAGGATTGTAGCTGTAAGTTCCTGTTTTGTCTTTGTGCTGCTCGGGAATTTTTGGGAACATCATAAAGGAATTGATGCCCAAATTCATGCTTTCTTCTATTTCTAAAAATACATTGTCTAATGACAAACGAAAGCTGCCTGGTAAAGAGGATATTTCTTCTTTTATGCCTTTTCCTTCGACTAAAAAGATAGGATTTACTAAGTGACTTGGCGTCAAATGTGTCTCTTGTGCTAAACCGCGAATGGCGGCAGATTGTCTATTTCTTCTTGGTCTTCTCACGGAGGAAAGGTTGTAAAGTTGTAAAGGTTGTAGGGTTGTAAAGTTGCCTTCTGCATCCCTAATTTTCTGGTGCAAATGTAGGTCTTTTTGTGATTTTTGTAAAGTGTTCGTGGGAAAATGACTGCTTTATGGCGAAGACTATTATGATCTGGAATGAACGCGGATGAACACGGAATAGAATGGATTTTTTTTGAATTTTTTACAATCTTTAAAACTCTTATAACCTTTACAACCTTTTCTTTTTCAGTTCTCGCATGGCTTTTAGATAGCGTTTCGCTAAGGGTAAGATTTTCACCTTACTGCTGCCTGCGTCATCTGTCCATTTGACTGGAAGTTCTTTGATTTTTAGTTGGTTCCATTCTGCGGTGGTGAGTAATTCTGTGGAGAAAAACCAGCCGTCGTTGTCGGCGCCTGCTGCTTTTAGAGTAGGGTAGGTAGCTCTTTTTAGCCATTTGAAACCACACATGCCGTCTGAGAAATTGACGTTTAGATAGTTTTTGAGGATGAAGTTAAAACCTTGACTGCTGATTTCGCGCTTTAGGGTGCGTCCTATGACTTGTGAATTTTTGTGTAATCGGGTGGCGTAAACTAAGTCGTAATTGTCTTTTTTTATAGCTTCGAATGCTTCTAAAAAGTGAGATAAGTCTGTGGCTAAATCTAAATCCATGTAACCCACAATGTCCGCGGTACTTTGTTCCCAAGATGTTTTTAAGGCTAAACCTACGCCGCGTTTGGGAACTTTTACCAATTGGACTTCTGACAGTTCATTGGATAATTGATTGGCAATTTCTTCAGTTTGGTCAGTTGAACCATTGTCTGCAATGACGATTTTCCATTGTGATTTATTTGGAAAATGTTGAGATAGAAAATTATGAAGAATACGCACTTGTTGGTCAAGTGTTTCTTCTTCATTTAAGACAGGAATGGTGACGTCAAAAGTCATTTTTAGAGTTGTACGTTATGAATTAAAAGAGTTGTATAAAACTCTAAAACTCTTTTTGTTCTTTACTCAAATGATTACGTAATGGTAATGAAATTGTTGTTTCTGTTAAGTGTAACCAGTCTATATACTCTTGAAAGATGCGGTATTCTAAACGGTAGATTTGACTTTGTTTTTTTAGCAAAAGCTCTTCCATACGAATGATTTGTAAGGGAGAGGCGTCTGGCATTTTTTTCAATCTTTCTAAGGCATATTGTACTTGATTGTCTTCCGTTTGTTTTTGTAGCAATTTATATTGCTCAATGAAGTTTTCGATACGTTTTACCTGTCTTGCAATTCGTTCATCTTGTTGGATTTTGTCTGTTTTAAAATCAGAATTTCGTTCTAGTTTTTCATATTCTAATTCTAATAAATCCAATTTTTTATCTCCTTTGAATGGGAAACGAAATGCAAGACCTAGAGAGAATCTTTCGCGAAAGATTTCAGCATTTCCACCACCAAATTGTGCTTGTACAAAATCTAAAGGGTTGTTAATTTCTGCTAGTTCCTTATCGTATTCTTTTTGGATTAAATCTTGACGTGCAAGCAAAGCTTGAGAGGCAAGAGAAGCAGGAATTTGTTGATTACTACGTATTGTTAATAAAATTTGATTTATATCAATGAAATCTGTCTGCAAATTTTCTGTACCTACTGCAAGATTTACCATCTCGCTTATCATATTCTCCTTTTGGCTAAGTTCTAAAATGTCAGATTCTAATTTAAAAATATCTTCCTCTGTATCGACAAAACTAGTAATGTCGAATTCTGCTGAGGAAACATAAGCTCGCAAAACTCTTTGCTTTTGAGTATATAATCTTTTTAATTCCTCTTTATTTTTTATCAAGCCAGAAATAAACTGATAATCAACAAGAACTGCATACTTTTCCTCTAATTCATCTAACAAAAATTCTTGTTTATCTGTTTCTATGTCACGGATGAATGCTTGATGATAGTTTTCCTGTGCACGGCGTTGTTTGGGTAAGTTTGGAGCGAAGCGAAGCGAAAATGATTGTTCTCTGAGTTGAAAATCATGTGTTTCTGTTCTCAGCTCTAATTCTTGGACAAAAGGTAAACTATGGTCGGTGTTTTGTAAGAAGTTTATTTTTTCATCTGTTGACACCGCAATTTGTGATTCTTTGGCTGTTGCCAAAAAATCAGTTCCTGTTTTTTGCTCTTGTGCATTGGTTTGTGCAAAAAATGAGATGAGAAAAATAATCGACAAAATCAATCTCATTTAGTAGAAATTTGTGCTTGTGAAGAATTTTTTGAAAAAGGGAATAGAGAACGAGAACTAAAAAATCCCGAAGACTCTCCGTCTTTTTGTCCTAATTTTAAGATTACTTTCTCTTTCTGCATAAAGGAATTATCACGAGGAATTTTAATTAAAATTTCTCGACCATAGGTTTTTATCTCTTGCATTTTACGTAAACGAGAAGGAATTTCAACGATACGAGAACCTAAACCTGTTACTATCCCACGACAGCTTGCCTTTTCGTGTAAACTAGATACTACCTCTAAAGAGTCTCCAACAGCTACCTTCAATATCATACTCTCATGTACAAAACCTTGTACTAGAGTTGGATTTTCTTCGTAGAAAGTAATCAATGTTTGGAAAGAAGGAACAAATTCTGCTTCTTTCACGTGTATGTTGCCAATGAGCCCATCGCTTGGCGCAGTTAGTGCAAATTTTTCTGTCTTATTTGTATAGAAATCTATTTCATTTTCTAAACTTTGAATTTGGGCGTCACGCGGTTTTCCTGATGCCTTAAATTCGGCTTTTAATTTATCAATCTCTACTTTTAAAGGTCTAATTATTAAATCTTTCTCTTTTTTTAAGGCAGCGACTCTAGCCTCTGTCATACTTTCTCCTTCGCCACTATTTCCTAAATCTTTTAATAGCACTCTATTTTGTTCAGCTTTGCGTTTAAGTAATGCTATTTCACTATCAATTTCGCCCGTTTTCATTACGATACGTGCTTCTATCTGGTTGATTTGTGCTTTTATTTTGGAAACAGCTTCTGCCTTCTCAGCTTTTAATTCTTGTATCTTGAAAAGCGCCTGCTCCTGCTTTTTAGGCAAGTCTGCTTGCTCTGTATCTGCTAATACTGTTCCTGCCTTTACTTTTTGTCCTGTAGTAACATAGAGCTTTTTTACTTCTACAGGATATTCTGCGTTAATTTCGGTCTCTTTATTTTCGGCAAAGCCATAAAATACTAAAGACTCACGCTGGTAGTTTCCAGAAGCTCTATAGAGTAATAGAGCTACAAGAATAGCAAGAATGTATATTACGTTTATTTTTTTCATTATTGATTTTAATATATTCTCAAACTATGTTTGGGTGCTTAAAAAAGAATCGATTCTGCCCTCCTCTATACATTATCTGGAGTGTCTTTAATATCTAAGTTCACTTTTTTCAATGCTTCCATCTCCTCCAATGCTTTCACAAACTCTAATCCTGAGTCGATATCCTTTAATCTTACACTATAAACATACTCTGACCTAGTTCCTTTTTTACCGTCAACAGCGGCTACTTTTTGAGAAACTAAGACTTTGGAACTACAATATTTGTTAATAATCTTTTGAGCTTCTTTACGCTCAATACTTTCGTGAATCAGTTCAAAACGCAGAACACCAACTAAGTTATTTGGACTACTATATGGTGATAAACGTAATAGAAAAGCAACAATACAAAAACTTATTGTCCCTACAGTTGCTATTTCAAATCCTCCTACTCCACAAGAAATCCCGACAGCTAAGGCTGCGAACATAAATGCCATATTTCGAGGGTCGCGCAAAGTTGTCCGAAAACGAATGATTGCCAATGCCCCCAACATTCCTAGACCACGTGCTAAGCTATCTCCAATAGCTTGCATAACGGTAGCTGCTACTAATGATATGAGTATCAATGTCTGCAAATAATGTAAAGGCTTGTATACGCCGCGAGAGGTCTTATCGTAAGTGAATGCAACTAAAGAAGATAATAAAAAGGAAAATAACACTGTCAGCAGCACTGACATTAATGTAGGATTTTCCGAATTATA
>CAZQTE010000154.1:0-11787 GCA_964595615.1 uncultured Saprospiraceae bacterium | reverse complement strand
TTATTATCTTTTTCAAATCCTTTTCCCAAGCATCATAAGCTTTTTGATAAGCATCATTTATACTATCAGTTTGATATGACAATTCTGGATTATCCGTTGGAATAGCTTCTTGCAAACTTGCATAATGCCCTGTCGCCACCCCACTTGCTTTTGCAGCTCCTGCCGCGCCTGTCGTCTGAAAAATATCAATGCGGCAACCCAATAAATTAACTATAGTTTCATTAAATACTTTAGAGCGGAATAAATTATCATTCCCGACTTTCATGACGCTAATGTCCATTCCTAAACTTTGTAAAATTTTAATGCCATAGACAAATGAAAAAGCAATTCCCTCTAATCCTGCCCGATAAAAATGTGCTCGTGTATGTCGATTAAATTGTACATTACTGAAGTTTGCACCAGGATTTTCATTTTCGAGCATTCTCTCTGCACCATTTCCGAAAGGGAGAATGCGTAAACCTTCTGAACCAACGGGTATGGTCTCTATCATTTCATCCATTTCTTTGTAGGTCGTATTTGGTGCGGCAATTTGGTTTTTCAACCATGAGAATTGGCTGCCTGAGCCATTAATGCACAGAAGTAAACCCAATCGCGGATTAGCTGCGCTATGATTGACGTGCGCAAATCCATTAATACGAGATTTTGGGTCAAAATTAACTTTATCCGTCACTCCATACACAACGCCAGATGTTCCGCCTGTCGCAGCGATTTCTCCCGGTTCAAAAACACCTAAAGACAAGGCATTATTTGGTTGGTCACCAGCACGATAACTTACTGGAATGCCTGTGACTAAGCCAGTCGCATTAGCCGCCTGTTTCGATATTTTGCCATGCAAGGCACAAGTATCGACGATATCTGGAATTAATTTTTCAGAAATACCGTAATGCTCTAATAAAAAATCAGCTAATTTATTGGCTTTAAAATCCCAGAAAATGCCTTCGGACAAACCTGAAATTGTCGTCGTTATATTCCCTGTTAATTTCATGGCGATGTAATCGCCTGGCAGCATAATCTTATGGATTTTGCTGTATAAATTGGGTTCATTCTCTTTTACCCATTTCAGTTTGGAAGCAGTAAAATTTCCAGGAGAATTTAACAAATGTTCTAAACATTTTTGCTCTCCAATAGCTTTAAATGCCTGATTACCAATATCTACTGCGCGACTATCACACCAGATTATAGAGGGTCGTAAAACCTTCCCTTCCTTATCTATTGCAACTAACCCATGCATCTGATAAGCGATGCCAATGGATTGAATTTTATCAGCATTGACATTTGCTTTTTTTAGCAATTTTTTAGTGGCATGGCAGAGGTTTTCCCACCAGAGGTCGGGCTCTTGTTCTGCCCAACCAGCTTGGGGAGAAATGATGTCCATTTCCATTTCAGGATATTGTACTATCTCTACAATTTCGCCTGTTTCGGCATCTGTTAAGGCGGCTTTTATGGAAGAGCTGCCGATGTCGTAGCCTAATAAATACATAAGAATGTGTTTAGGGTTGTGGGGTTGTGAGTTGTGGGTTGTGAGTTGGCACATAACGCTGTGAAAAAAGCAATACTCGCAACACATAACTCACAAGTCAAAAACTCTTTACTTTACAGAAAAATTTCCTTCAACATATTGACTTGCACCTAAATCAATACTCCTTTTCATTGGTGCGGAACCTCCGATGAAAACTTTAAAGTCTCCTGCTTCGATTTTAGCGACACCTGCCTCGTCAATCATTTCGAGCATTTTTGGTGTAATTTCAAAGGAAATATCACGTGACTCTCCTGCGGCTAAACTAATTCGTTTAAAATCGCGTAAAGAGACTATTGGTAAATCAACCGTGCTTGATAAGTCTTTAATGTATAATTGCGCAACTTCTTCTGCATCCATTTTTCCTGTATTCGTAATCGTTAATGTTGCTTTGATACTTTGTCCATTTTTGATTTTTGTTTTGCTCAATTTTAAATTTGAGTAAGCAAAATCAGCATAACTTAATCCAAAACCAAATGGAAACATCGGTTCTTTTTCAGAATAACGATAAGTTCTACCTTTCATAGAATAGTCGTCAAATGGAGGCAAATCAGCGACTGATTTAGGGAATGTTAC
Organism: uncultured Saprospiraceae bacterium; assembly: GCA_964595615.1. Classification (GTDB taxonomy): domain Bacteria; phylum Bacteroidota; class Bacteroidia; order Chitinophagales; family Saprospiraceae; genus JAHDCG01. The sequence continues at coordinate 9,695 of CAZQTE010000154.1, read as the reverse complement.
AGGTAATTTCCCTGAAGGAGATACCTCTCCAAAAATTACATCAGCAACTGCATTCCCCCCCTGTTCACCTGGATACCAAACATATAAAACGGCATCCGCAATTTCATAAATTTCTTCCAAATTCACGGCACTACCTGCGGTGACTACTACTACTAATTTCTTGGCAGTGCTGCGCATTTTTTTCAGAAAATCAATTTGATTTTGAGGCAATTTCAAGTCAACTCGGTCTCCTTTGTGAGCGGAAGCAATCGATTCTCCTTCCTCCCCTTCTGTGAGTTGCGAAATCCCCAAACAAGCAATGGTTACTTCGGTCTCCGCACCGTTAGAAGAGAACCAGTCAATTGGGTTGCGATTGGGCATATCCATAAGTGCACCCTGACTGTATCTCACCGCCGTTTGTGGGCTTGCTTTAGCTGTAATTCCTTCTAAAAAAGTAACTAAATTTCCGCTTACTCCATAGTAATTTGCCAGCAACGCTTGTGCATGCGTCGCCATTGGTCCACAAACAAAAACGCTTTCGATGTCTTTCTTTAGAGGAAGTAAATTATTGCTATTTTTTAACAAGACAATTGACTTTGTTGCAGCCTCTTTTGTTAATTCGATGTGTTCTTTCTTACCAATTTCAGAAGTTGGAATATTATCAAAAGGAACAGTGCCGAATGGGTCAAAAAGTCCTAATCTAAATCGAGTTGGCAATAATTCTCTTAAATTTTTATCGACTTCTTCTTCCGTAGTCAGACCTTCTTCAATTGCTTTTAATAACTCAGGATAAGTACTTCCACAATTCAAATTACAGCCCGTATTCAAGCCTAAAGCGGCTGCCTCTGCTGCGGTTTCGACAATTTTATGCCCTTCGTAAAAGTCAACAATTGCCCAGCAATCAGATACAAAATAGCCTTTGAATTTCCATTTGTCTCTCAATACTTCCTGCATCAAATAAGGATGCGCACAACAAGGTTCTCCGTTAGTTCGGTTGTAAGCACCCATAACGCCTTCTACTTTTGCTTCCGTGACCAATGCCTCAAAAGCGGGTAAATAAGTCTCCCATAAATCCTTCATCCCCACTTTAGCATCAAACTCATGTCGAGAGCCTTCGGGACCATTGTGGACGGCAAAATGCTTCGCCATTCCTGCTGATTTCAAATATTTAGGATGGTCGCCTTGCAATCCTTTCACAAAAGAAACGCCTATACGAGAAGTCAGGAATGGGTCTTCACCATAAGTCTCTTGTCCTCGTCCCCAACGTGGGTCACGAAAGATATTAATGTTAGGCGTCCAAAAGGTTAAACCTTGATATCTGCCTCTATAACCATTCTTGACAGAAACATTATATTTTGCTCTTGCTTCGATTGAAATTGCCTCTCCTACTCTTTTCATCATATCTGTATCCCAACTCGCCGCCATGCCAATAGCTTGCGGAAAAATAGTCGCACGTCCATTTCTCGCTACACCGTGTAGACATTCATTCCACCAGTTATATTCGGGAAGACCAATGCGTTCAACTGCTGGTGCATTGTAAGATAGTTGAGCTACTTTTTCTTCCAATGTCAAACGAGAAATCAAATCATCTACTCGTTTTTCTATGCTTAATTCTGGATTTTGGTAAGGGAAATTCTTGGTTTGTGCGTATACACTGATTGCACTTAAAGATATTATGAATGCGAAAAATATGCTTTTGTAATATTTTTTATTTTGCATTTTAGTTAAAATTTGAAGAATGGAAAATGGATGATTTGGAAAAATAATTCAATATTTTTTAGACAGGATGAACGGGATAACAGGATTTTCTACTCTGACTTGCTCCTGCTCTTACCTATGTACTCGTCAAAACTGGAACAAGTCAAAATGGGAACAAGTCAAAGCTGTAATCCTGTCATCTTGTTAATCCTGTCTAAAATTAACAATCTACGCTCTCAAAAAATCTGCGCTGAAAAACTCCAAATTATTATCCTTGGAAATAGAATAAAATGGCAACAATTACCGCAACCAAAGCCAAAGAAGCCACAACATCTAAAACTGCATAGCTATTTTTAGCAGCTGATTTTTGCTCTTGAGTAAGTGTACCGAAGGTCAATCCTCTGATTTGTGACTCGGAAGGAGCAGCGGTAACTAAACTTACGCCGACGCATACTGCAACACAAGCAATAAACATAATTATAGCCATGTGAGCGAAGTTAATGTCAGCATAACTTGCTAAGAAACCAGATGCGCCTTCAATTAATTGACCATTGCCGTCGAGATAAGTTAACTCAGCAATGATGCGAACGGTTGCCATTAGTAATCCAAAAAATAGGGTTGCAATTGCTCCTTGAGCATTGACGCGCTTCCATAAGACACCGAGTAAAAATACGGTAGTGATTGGAGGTGCAATGTAAGATTGGACGCTTTGTAAGTAGCGGTAAAGCGTTCCTCCACCGATTTTTTCCATGATTGGAATCCATGCCATACCTAATACCACAACAATTGCAGTAGCAACTTGTCCAATTCTAACCAGTTTTTCTTCAGAAGTATCTGGATATAATTTTTTGAATATATCAATCGTAAATAAAGTAGAACTTGAGTTAAAAACAGATGCTAAAGAACTCATTAAGGCTGCCATTAATCCACCTGCAACTAATCCCCTCAATCCTGCGGGCAATAGCGTTTGTACTAATACTGGAAATACTTGGTCTGCTCTGTCATAAGTCAATACACCTTTTTGCTTTAAAGCAAAAGCAATGATACCTGGTATTAAAAAGATGAAAACTGGTAAGATTTTGAGATATGCTCCGAATATGGCGCCTCGTCTACCGATTTCGATATTCTGGGCGGCTAAGGTTCTTTGGACAATGTATTGGTCTGTACACCAATACCAAATACCGACTATCGCTCCACCAAAGACCATTCCTGTCCAAGGATATTCAGGGTCTGAGGCTGGTCGCCACATATTAAAGTGTTCTGTACCTGCTAAGGCTTTTAATTCTTCCCAACTTCCAACGGCTTCAAAGCCTTTATAAGTCAAAAATAACGAGCCTAATATGAGGATTATAGTTTGTAATGCTTCGGTATAAACTACAGCTCGCATTCCACCTAATACGGTGTAAAGACCTGTGATGACCACGGTTAGTATCGCTCCTTGCATGAAAGTTAGACCGATTAATGCAGAAACGACAATTCCACCTGCGTAAATGGTGACGGAAACTTTGGTCAAGACATATCCGATAATGGAAAAAATGGATAAAAACCATCTTGACCGAGCATCAAATCTTTTTTCCAAAAATTCAGGCATTGTGAATGCGCCACTTCGCATATAAAAGGGCAAAAATAACCAACCCAACAATAATACAATCCAAGCATGTAATTCATAATGTGCCATTGGCATCCCTGATTCTGCTCCAGCTCCCGCTAAACCAACTACGTGCTCGGAGCCAATATTTGAGGCAAATATCGATGCTCCAATGACAAACCAACCTACATTTCTACCTGCTAAGAAGTAGTCTTCGGTGTTTTTGTTTTTTTGTAAAATAACCCAGATGGCTACTGCAAATAGGATGGCAAAATAGCCACCCAAGACTATCCAGTCTAAAGTTTCTAATCCGTTACTCATCTTGTTTTTTCGTTTTGTTTTGTATTAAATCTAATAGTGGGTAAAAATGAGTGATGCATAACTTTTACTCACAAGGTGGCCTTGAGTCACCACCTGAGCATCTACCACTTTGCCCCACTACCTTTATATCTATCTTACTACTAACTTTTCAAAAAGTCTAAAATCTCCCTGCAAAATTTCTAAAAAGTAAATCCCATTTAATGTATCTGCGGGAATGGAAAGAACAGAGTCGTTCATTTCATTTGCATAAATCAACTTACCAGCCACATCGAACAAATTGACTTTGGCAGATTCATTATTCAATTTTTCGACATTGATAAAATCTGTTGCAGGATTTGGGAATACAGAAAAATCATTACTATCATGAGCAGCAATGTTAATCGTTTCGGTTTGTAAGTTATCGCAAGTAATAGTAATCTCGGTAGCCTCTGTAATGTTGATAGTTTCTGTTACAGTTTCGCCATTACAAATGTAAGTTATTTCATGTAATCCTTTGAATACCCGTGCGTTAACAACTCCATTCGCATTTGCAGTTAGCTGTTCATTTGTCCACCACTCATTGAAAACTAAGTCAATAAAAATCTCTCCTGCTGGTTTCATTGTCCAATCTAAATTAAAGATATTAGCAGCTGGATTTTGCCAAGTTGCTCCATCCCAAAAATTCCAAAAGAAGAAACCATCTGTACTTTCATGGCTAAATGTTGCTGTTAAAAAATCCCGTAAATAATTAGCTGCAATCTCTTCATTGACACTTGGAGGTAAGTCAAATTCAGTAATTTTTTGTGTTACACCGAATTGATTGTAGAAATCATCAAATGTTTGCAAGATATCGTAAATAGAATTCGGCGCTCCACCAATATGTCCCTGAAATCCAATGCCTTCCAAAGGCGCACCTGCATCTATAATTTCTTGTATTTTATTTTTCAAACCTTCGTAAGAAGGATTTCCAGCCGTATTACCAAGACTCATTGTTACGTAATCATTGATATACATTTTTGTCTCAGGTGAAATCTCTTTGGCGCGTGAAAAAATATCTGCATAAATCTCACGTCCAGTTGTATTACCATTCCAATCATCAAATACAGGTTCGAAACTTGTATTCACCACAATTTCATTTAAGACATCCCATTCTAGCACATTCTCAGCAAAGCCAGGTTGATTGAGAATATTGTCTAAACGTCCGTCTATTCTATCCCAGATGTAATCTGGATTGTTCGCATTTCCTTGTAAATCCTCTGGAAGATATTGCCAGCCTGGCCAAACCAAATTATGTCCTCTTACTTTGATATTCTCGTCAGCTAACCAATCTACAGCATTAATGACACTTGCATTATCAACAAACCATTCTTCTTCCCAGCCGTCCCATTTCATATCATTTTCAAAAACAACCCAATTAAATCCATGTCCGTTACCGTCTAAGTTCTTTATTTTGCTTTCATATATGGCATTTTGTCCGCTATTCCCCGCAAAACGCTGAGCTGTGACAGCTGAACCAAACGCATATTCATGTTGCTCCATTTGAATGTCAAATGCGGCATTTTCTACAGCTGTACCATCTGTTGTTTGTGCATTGATAGTCAAGTCTGCTTTGCGGAAATTTTCAATATTATCAGCAGCAATGGCACGCCAAGGTGCATCTGCTTCAAAACCTCCATATTCATCATTGTAGTATTGATTGGGTAGGTCTTCAATATTAACAGAGCTATCATATTTAGCTACCGTAAAGCCACCGATTTGTACAGTTTGTGCCTGTGCTCCGAGGTGAAATCCAACAGATAAACTATTAGCAGAATAAGCTCCGCCAGTCGCTTCAACTGGCACAAAAAACTGCCTCCACTGAGATGTCATTTGTACTGTGGAGTAAAATTCTTTGAAGAAATCAGAATTCCTTTCTATAAAAACATTTGCTTGTCCAGATGCTGGTGCAATACCTTCGACACGTAACCAAAATACCATTAATAGTTTTTCATTGGCAGCGATGCTTACAGGATTATTAATTTTCCAGCCTCTATCCCATGGATTCGCACCCGCAGAAGAAACTACTACTCTTGAGTATTTGGAAAAATCTTGACCTGCTTCGTCTTCTGTCGTTTTGGATACGCCATAAGATAGTACAGAGCCTAATACATAAGTTTCTGTATCTCCAATTAACCATTCAGCAGCAGGTAAATTATATTCTGTTTGAAGAAATTCATTAAGATTGGTGTGATATGCGTCTTGAGCATGAAGACTAAACGCGGCAAGTAGTAAACAAAGGGTGATGAGTCTTTTCATTGATATTTTTCTTGTGTATTTTTATTCTTTTGGTTGAGAAGTGTAGACTTCCTTGGCATTGTTGAGGCTAAGGAAGTCTACATTTCAAAATACCTATTTCTATTCTTTAACAATAGAAATTGCCTGTGCATTTTGACCGTTTACATTTACTTGTAAGAAGTAAATGCCTTGTGTCAAATCACTGATATTCATGCGAACAAAGTTATTTCCTGTTGCTTGATTATCCAAATTTTGAGTAACAACTAAACGTCCTGTCACGTCATATAAACGCAATGCTACATCACTATTCTCTACTAAATCAAAGCTTACACCTAATTCAGATGTTGCAGGATTTGGATATACATGCAAAGCATCTAAAGCGTCAACCTCTTCTACATTTGTAGTCAAATCTTGAAATGCAACCCAATCAATAGTGACGTCACCAGCGAAACCAGCCGTTCCAGGATTGATATAAAATCCAAAGTTAGAAATACGCTCGCCATCTACTGGACATGGACCTGTTCCACAAGATGTACCTCCAAAGCCACCGTCAGTATAATTACCATCAAAATTGTATTCATACACACCATAGTCCGTTGACAAAGTATTAGATAAACCTGCTAAAGTAGTCGCAAATCCCATATTATCCGCCATATCTGCTCTTAATACAGTTTGATCAATACTTGATTTTGCTCTGACAAATAAGACATTACCACTGCCCATTGCATTTGCAATGATATTTTCCCCCTGTGCATTATACAAACTGTAATCAACCAATGCAAATGCACCACCAGAACCATCGCCTGTAATAGTCCACTCACTATCTGCAAAACTTGAAGAGTAACCTTCAGGATTAGTAACAAATGGCTCAGCCGCATCAGTTTGGTCTTGGTAGTTTAATAAACCTAATGGTCCTTCGCTATCATCCAATTCTGTACCTACAGAAACATAGTCAATGATAATATCGCCTGCATATCCACCTTCTGCTGGATTAGGGTAGAATAATAAAGTTGTAATTTGCGTCGGATCCATTAAACAAGGACCAGTTTCACATGCTGTTCCACCAAAACCAGCGTCAACATATCCGCCTGTAAAGTCATATTCGAAAACCGAATATTCTGCTTCAACAACTTTAGTTAATGATGGCTGAGTAGAAACAAACCCATCAATATCAACTAAATCAACACGCATCGGCACGGTACCTCCATTCGTTTTAGCTTTCACATAAACTTTATTTTGTGCAGGAGTCATATCTAATGCTATACCTTCACCAGTCACTTTATCATGAAAAGAATATGAAGCTGCCGCAAACATGCCTGCACTTCCGTCTCCTGATAGTGTCCATTCAGTTCCTGTCTCAGAACTCACAAAACCAGCTGGATCTGCAACAAATTCAACTGTTTCATTATCAAAGTGATCATTGTAAATTAGTTGAGCAGCCGGTCCAGCTGGTTCTAATGAATTTCCAACTGAAAAATAGTCAATATCCAAGTTCCCTACATATTGTCCTGTACCTGGTTGGATAAAGAAAACCATTGATGCGATACGAGAACCGTCAACAGGACAAGGCGCTGTGTTCTCAGTACAAGGTGTACCACCAAAACCTAAGTCAGCATAGGAACCTGCATAATTGAATTCAAATACAGTCCATTCTTCATCTACGATTTTTGTAATAGAACCAGCAGTAGTTATGAAACCATCAATATCTTGTAGGTCACAACGTACAGAAGTTCCTGGTACACTTGAACGCATTTTAATGTAGAACTTATCTGTTCCTGTAAAATCAATATCTGTGTTCTCATAAGTGGGAGGAGCACGGAATTCATATACAAAAGGGTCCCAAGCACCTGTAGAACCATCACCTGTAATTGTAATCATAGTTCCACTTTGCTCAAAATCATAGCCAACTCCTTGGTTAACAAATGAAGTCAAAGAGCTATCGTTATCCATGTGGTCTTGAAATACGTCAGAAGTAATTATTCCATCTGGTTCAACTCCAAATGAGATGTAATCAATAATCACAGATCCTGCAAAACCACCTGATGCTGCATTTGTAAAGAAAATCAGATCTGTAATCATAGTACCATCGACATCACAAGGTCCTGCTGTACAAGCTGTACCTCCAAAACCTCCATCTACATAGGCTCCTGTGTAATCGTATTCAAAAACTGTGTACTCCGTTGTCAAGATTTTTGCTTGGGCATTCTGAGTTGTAACAAAACCCGCTGCATCTAACAAATCCATACGTAGTTCTGTACCAATTACACTTGCTTTTGCACGAACATAAACTTTATTATTTTCTGTTGCATCTACAATGACTGAGGAATTATCATCTACATTGTGAAGATTGTAGGTAAATGGGGCAAAAGCACCTCCAGTACCATTAGCAGATACTGTTAATTCACCATCTGCTTCTCCAAATGAAAAGGATGCGTCGCCACCTAAGGCTGTCACATCTCCATTTTCAAATTCATCTAAGTAAAGCTGGGCTGTTGCGATTTGAGCAAAGCTCAAAAACGCGATGAGTAAGAGTAAAGTGTTCTTCATTTTAATTCAGTTTTAATATGAAATAAGATATTAGATTTTAGACCTTAGATTTTGGATGTCTTTGGTCTATTTATCTAAAATTTCGTGATTTTTTTAATCCTTAAGCATACTTATAGGATTTCTTCAAAGCGAATATTATCAACATTCACTTCAAGTTGTTCGCCGCTTCCCTCTTCATCAATAAGGTGTAATTTTATGGATTTCACTTTGGCGGGGTCAATTAAAAATCCCTCTAAATCTTCAAAACGAGACAAAGGAATAATTACTTCTTGCCAGCCTGTCCAATCCACAGCAATCGTATGCGCAAAATCATTAAATGAACCATCTCGCTCTGTCAAAACTACTGTTAGATGTGTATTATTACTCCCATTGTTATTGATATCCATTTTTAAAAGAGTGAAGCCTAATTCTGTAGTTATTCCAAAGTTTTGAAATTCACCTACATCAGCAAAATTGCTTTGTGTGCCTCCAATCCAGTTGATATCAAGTGCATCGGTTCCTGTTAATTTTAAGAAATTATTATCGATTGGGTCAGGATTAGAATTTTGTACACCTTCGGCAATTGTTGTCTGGTCAACAAAGCCATCTTTGAGCCACATTTCTGTATTAGAACGCATTCCATTTCCATCAAAATCATTAACCAAAATAGTGCGTGTGCGGAAAAAATCAACGGGAGATTCTGCTCGTCCTCCATTAGCTTTTAAGACAATTCGTCCTTTCTCTACTCCTTCTGGGACGATTACCCGTAGGCTATCCTCTGATTTAAAAGTTATTTCGGCTTGGATACTATCGAAAAATAAAACTTCTAGTGGTTCAAAAAAATTCTCTCCTCGAATAGTGATAATCTCTCCTACATTTGCACTAGCAGGACTAAAATTAAAAACCTCTGGCGCTTCTTCACTAATGGTAAAATCAAAAGTCGTTGAACCTCCAGGTGTCGTAATTTCTACAATGTGCGGACCGAGCGGAATACTCTCAGCGATACGGTATAAAAGCGCATTATCTGAGTTATAAGCAGTATTGAAATTGACTACTTCATCGCTGAAAGTCATTGTTTCGATATTTCCTAAATTCGCACCTTCAATAGTTACTAAGATCTCCGCTGAACCAAATGCAGGGTCTACAGAGGTAACCATCGGCGGGTCTACTTTTTTGCCGCAGGCTGATAACAAAAGCACTGCAAATAGACATTGAAATATGTATTTTGTATTTTTCATCTTATCTTTTTCGTTCTTGTTTAAGAAGCTATTTTTCCTTAGGAACGCTAAAAAAATAACTTATAACATTTGACAGGATAATTTGTCCTCAT
>CAZQTE010000153.1:0-11789 GCA_964595615.1 uncultured Saprospiraceae bacterium | reverse complement strand
GAAAATCTAATTTACAACTTTTTTACACTCGCATCTTTTTTATAGGAAAGCCCTTATCAATTATAGGAAAACCTGTCTTTTCGTGAAGAAAAGCACACATTTGATAAGTTTCACCTTTGCTGGCAGAACTGCCAAGGAGAATAATACCGTTTTTCATTTGTTTGATTTTGATACTGCCTAATATTTAGGATTGTTATAAGTTTAACATAGTTGCACTAAATAAAAACGCGCAGCCCGACACCAAAAGTGTAGAGGCCACGCGTCTAATTAACTAACCATAAATATGGAACGAAAGTTCTTCCTTATGGTCGTTTAGTAATTGTAATCTTAAATTGCTGCGGCAATTCATCTGCAATCAATACCTGTAAAATATAAGTTCCAGAAATCAAACGAGATACATCAAGTGCACCGTCATAAGTTTGATTTAAAACCATTCTACCATCGATAGAAGTCATGATAACTTCAACTTCGCCTTGCGGAGTATCACCTAAATCAATCGTCAAATTATCTGAAGCAGGATTAGGAAAAACGCGAATATTACGCGCATTCAAATCCTCTGTAGAGCTAGTACCATCTGTTGTAACTAACAAAGTATGTGTATGATTCGCGGTACAAGTTTCATGCACATTCATATTCGTCAAATGGATATGAATATCGTGATAACCTTCCTCGTCATAAGTCGTCACAGGCGCGTCATGGTCAAAAGTTTCGCCATTACCCATATCCCAAGACCAGTGCGTAGCCGCCTCTGTCAAGCCGTGGAAATGAACTTCTTCACCAATTGCTGCGACGGTTGGTGCTTCAATTTCTGGAGTCAATTTATTACTATAAAAACTCACTTCTTCTGTCTGACAATCGCCTTGATAGCAAGTTGTCAACTCTACTGTCTGCACCCCTGCTTCAGCAAATTGGTGCATTGGACTTGCCTCTGTCGAAGTCATGCCGTCACCAAAATCCCATTCCCAAGAGTCAATATTTGCCTCTTCTGGAGTCTCAAAACGACGCATTCCGTCGCATAAATCATCATTGAAAACCCGTAATTGACCGCCCTCATCAGAGGAAGAACTACAGACATATTCTAAAACAAATCCACTACCATTATTTGCCACATCGGTATATTCAACAATGGTCAAAGCAGGACCCGAAGAAGAAATAATACCGCCGTTTTCTGGTAAAGTATTCCCAGAGTAAAAGCCAAGGAATGGAGCCGAAATATCCGCACCATCGAAAATGGCAACATAATCTTCTGGTGAAAAGTCAAACTCGGTAAAGAGAAGCCCAATAGTTCCCTCTTCTCTAATCAAGGTCACTGCGCCGTACGAATTATCCAAGTAATTAGCATCTGGACCACCAGAGTCGTAGAGAGTGCCCGAACAGAAACTAATCAAAGTCGTCTCGCCATTTGCTGGAATAGAGTCTTGTAAACAAGTTTTATCCAAAATAATCACTATATCATTTTCAATGTAAGTATCACATCCTAAGTCATTACAGACAGTCAATGAGATATTGACAGTATCAGAAGCCGTGAAATTAATAATCGGATTTTGTGAAGTTGAAGTAAAGCCTTGTCCAAAATCCCAGAAGTAAGTATCAGGATTACCTGTACTCTCATCGAAAAATAAGAACGGCTCATTGACACAAACCGTATCACCTAAATAACTGAAATTGGCAACAGGTAAGACAGGTTCTGCATTACAAGTGAAAGTCGCTGCAAAACCGCTTAATTGCGTGAAATGCCCCGTATATTCTTGTAAAGTCAAAACGCCTGACTCCGCTACCAAAGTCTGTCCCGTTAATTCTGTACCTGTATAAGTACCAATCAAAGTTCCCACAAATGGCTGACCATCATAGACGTACAAATAATCGGCGTGTTCTTCATAATTGAACTCTGAGAAAGTAATCGAAACCTGTTCCGCACCTGGAGGCGCAATGATAAGCACACCATTATTTCCTTCTAAATAATCCGCCGTTGGTCCGCCAGAGTCATAGACATTTCCTTCACAAACTGTAATTGTTTCCGTGTTGTGTTCTGGTGGAATATTTTGTGTGTAACAATCTAATTCTACCGTGATATAATCTGGCAAACTTAAAGTCTCACAGCCCAAGCTATTACAAGCTGTCAATTCTACTGTGTAAGTTCCGTCAGCTTCGTAAGTATGCGTCGGATTTTGCAAATCAGAAGTCGCTCCGTCCCCAAAATTCCACGCCCAAGAGGTCGCTACATTGGTGGTTAAATCATTGAATTGAGCAGGTAAATTACCGCAGATAAAAGTCGTTGCTGCTGCAAAATCTACCTCAACTGGCGCAATCACATAAAGCGTCACCGTGACGTCAACCGTTGGTTGTAAAGGATCATTTGTCGCTAAAGTCACTACCAAATTATACGTGCCCGTTGACATACCTTCGGAGTCGATGAAAAGGTCTAAAACTTGATTTTGGTCAATGCCAACTGTGCCGGCGTCAGGTGTTACCGTTAAGATGGATTCACTCGGCGTACCCAGTGGGATTTCCATGAAAGAAGGATTATCTGGTGCGGTAAATTCACCTTCGACAATGACTTGTCCTGTATTCAAATCAGTAATGCTAAATTGGCTCAAAGCCCCGTCACCAAAGGAGTCAAAGAGATTGAGTGTGTAAGTATCATCGCCAGAAAGTCCGCTAATAACCTCTGTGTATTCTGTTAAACTTCCGTAGAATGTTGTCGAGCTTAAAACGGTTTCTCCTGCACTATTTGTCACATTCCAAGAAAATTCTGAACCCCAATTATCCGTTGTGAAATTAAAAATAAAACTCGCTGCGTCAGATGATGCGCTTGCGTTGTAAGTCAAATCTGCTTCTCCAATATTGCCGACATTGACATTGAGAGTAGTGTCTTGTCCTGAGATTAATTCGACCACGAAAGACGTCGGGTCAACCGTCAAACTCGGTGCTGCAATTCCAGTACCTGTGAGATTTACATCAACATTTGCTTCCGCATTATTTTCAATAGAAATAACCGTTGCATAATCTGAAATTGCCTCTGGCGTGAAAGTAACTTCAACTGTCTGCGATGCACCCGGAGATAGTGTTAAATCAGAGGCAATATTTAATGTGAAAGCCGCTTCTTCACTATTTAATCCTGACAATATCAAATCATCTGTACCGTCATTAGAAATAGTGAAAGATAGGGTAGAAGAGCCACCAACTTGTATTTCTCCAAAGCCTAAATCTTGTGCTGATACCGCAATTTCAGGAATACCAATAACCGTCAAAATCACAGGAATAGTCACTGTTGGATTAGCAGGGTCATTTGTTGCAATGGTAATTTCTGCTTCATAAACACCACCATTTAACTCTGTTGCATCAAAATCAATTGTTACATCTTCACAAACATCAGGAGATAAAAATGGGCTATTTTCTCCAACTGTCAACCAATCTGTTGCCAAACTAATCGTCGGCGGAGGAAGCAAGTAAAATGCTTGTGGACCTGTTTCTAAAAAGCCTTCAAAGAGGATTTCGCCCGTTTGTGTGTCATACCAAATTAGACTTTCTAAAGTTTGTATGCCTTCGGGAGAATTTAATAAAAGATAGTATTCTTGGCTAACAGATAAACCTGCAATGGTCTCGGTATAAGTTTGATTTGCTGCGTAACTGGTCTGACTTTCCTGTAAAACATTAAAGTTAATATCTAACAATTGCCAACTAAAATCTGCGCCATTTTCATTGGTCACAAAACCAAATTGATAGCCGTAGTTTTCTGTTGTAGTAGATTGATTATTAAGGTTTAAGGTCAAATCGCCCGCGCCGATATTGCACAGGTTTAAGGTCTCCGTACCCGTTGTTCCCGCATTTAATGTGACTGCAAAACTACCAGGAGAGTAAGTAAATTCAGGTGCATCTTGTACCGTAATCGTTTGTGATAATGCGGTATCTGTACCATTACAATTATTGACAGTTAAGGAAACTTCATAAGTGCCTGCTGCTTCGTAAATGTGTGTTGGGTTTTGTTGATTGCTAGTATTTCCGTCGCCAAAATCCCATGCCCAAGCGCCTGCGCCATTACTCGCATCTGTAAAGTTTACGGGACTATTTAAAGGCACATTTGTGTTTTCAAGAGTAAATGCTGCTGTCGGTACTTCACCACTACCGTCTGCCTCCCAAAGTACAGAGAAACCACTAAAATTATTAAAATGGTCAGAACTGAAATACACTAAAATAGAAGGTGCATTGTAAGTAATTGGCGCGCCACCATTTGGCAAACTCGTACCTGAAAATTGGTCTAAAACCTCAAAAGTCTCAGGAATATACACACCCAATACATCCGTATGTTCGCCCATGTCGCCTAAGTCAAAATCTAAAAATGTCAGCGTAATATTAGAGGCATTTGGTGGATTGATGATAAAAACATCATAGCTACCTTCTTGATAATCACCTTCTGGACCACCATTATCGAAAAGTACGCCTGTACAACTTGTCGTGTTACTTTGACCTTGATAAATCATATTTGTGCCATTGTTACACACAAAATCGTCTGGGTCATAAGTAATTGAATTTGTTGCAGTGAAAGTGTCGCAACCATTGTCATTGCAGGCCGTCAAGCTGATGATATAATCACCCGCAGCCTCATAAGTATGTGTTGGATTTTCTTCAGTCGAAGTATTTCCGTCACCAAAATCCCAAGCCCAACTATTCGCAAAACCCGAGGAATTATCTAGAAAGTTGACGATACCCGTACAAGTCAAAGAAGGAAAACTTGCTGCTGCTGTCGGTGGGTCTGTAAATTCCCCACAAGCGAAATCTACCGCAAATCCCGAACCCGTAATCGTAAAGTCACTACTAAAATAAATCAAAGCACCAGCACCTGTCACTTGGATAGGATTCCCACCATTTGGAAGCGTATTGCCGTCATAAGAACCGATTAGTTCAGGAATTTCGCTGTTAATAGAATAAATGTCCAAACGGTCAAAAGTATTCTCCACATCAAATTCCGTAAAGGTAAATTCAAGGTAGCTACCTGCGGGAATTTCAAAGAAGGTGAAGCTTTCGTTATCATTGGTGTAATCTATGTCAGGACCAGAGGAGTCGTAAAGTGTACCTGCACATTCAGAAATGAATAATTCTCCTGTTTCAGGAGCGAGAAAATCGTTTTGCGCCACCATGAGAATGGGACATAGTAATGCAAAGAGTAGTAATACTTTTTTCATCAGGACTTGTTTTTTTATTTTTTTTGGAAAGAAACTCGCTAGCTAAGGAACGCGACAGAAATAGATTTACATTCTTGGGAAAGAAATTTTGTTTCTCATTTGGGCTTTAAAAACCGCATATAGCCGAGCTACATAAGGCTTTTTAAAGTGCAAATGAGGAGCAAAAGGTCTTGTCAAGAATGTCAATTTATTTTTGACGCGTTCCTAATGGTCTTAGCCATTATTTGGAGGTTCTAACAGAGTCCTGTGAAACTTGTTTATGATTTTATACCGAAATGCTAATTAGATTACATTTTTGTTGAGAATGGAGAGTTTGTCTTGATTGGAATCTATGGAATATTTCATACTGATGGCTTCGTGAACTGCTGAGAAGTCAGAAGAAAAGGCTTTGTCTTCAAATCGTTCATATTTCATATTCCTTCCTCCTCTTCCCAAGTCCCCGCTGGAGCAAAAAGCAAATCAATCTCCGTATCTACATCGTATAACCACTGATGCGCAACAGTATCTTTAGTCGTAAAAGGCCGTATCAATTTTTCCATTTTCTCATAACTTTCTAAAGTCAAATCACAATAGAAAACTCGACCATTTTCAGTGGAAATACCTTCATCTTCTTCCGAGATGCGTAGGATTAAATTCGCATTTCGTGGCTCAACAAAAAGCAAAGTCAGCAAGTCTAAAGGCTGTTTTTCAACCAAGACAACTTGATGTAGTGCTTTGCGAAAACGTTCAGATTCTATCTTGTCGAAGTCGTATAGTCTGACAACGTGTTCGCCGTAGTTGTTTATATTTGGAATGAAGTCTATTGTCATAAGTTGTTGATAAAGTGTGTATTAGAAAATCCTATGTGAAAAATAAAAGAATAAGAAGAATACAAAACCTATAATAGTCATCCCCCATGCTCCTTCTATTACTTGTAGCCAAAAAGGATTGAGTAATATGGCATCTTTTTTACCCTTATTTGTTCTTAATTCACGAAGTATGAATCTACCACTTTCCAAGATGAAACTTAAAAAGAGAAAAATCATTGTGAACATTGTTGCGTCAAATAGACATAGATTGATACTTGGGTTTTCTATTGTATAGTCAAGGTACCGCAAGTCTAAATATGCAAAAATACAATTCAAAGAAAACATTAAGACTAAATCAATAATAGCTATTTTAGAGGGATTTTTTACCCTTTTATCTATGACTTCTTTTCCTTCTAAAATTTCGTCTTCATCTAGAATTTCATTCATGGAGTTTTAGTTGTTTTTCCAGTATTCTCTGGTTTCTCTTATCTTTTTACCGATTGCCCAAACACCATATCCCAATCCTGCTGCAATAGGCACAAGACCGATAAGAAAGACCATTTTGGTAAATAGCATGAAAAAGTTTGCCAAGATATAAATAATGCCGATACTGATAAAAATGTCAAGACCAATTCGTGTCCTTTGTCTATAAATAAATTGAACATCTCCTCTTGTGATAGGCTTATTGTGATTTTTCATTGTAAAAAAATTAAAGGTTTTAGAAAAGGGTAGAGATATGCCATATTTTCAAAATATGGCATATCTAGAAGTACGCTCACTTACTAAACTTAATCATACTTTTCTCTTTCTTCACGCTCTTCTCCACTTTCTTTCTCCGCTTTAAAAACGAACTGATAATGATGAAAAATGCAATCAATACTGGAACGCAAATACTAATGTAAGACGCGAGTTGAAGTTCTGATAAAATCATGTGAACTGTCCACGAAAAAATCATAGTAACTAAAACTTCAACAACAAAATAAAGCTTATTGATTTTGTAACGCTTGAATAATTCAGCAGTGGAATTAAGATTTGATTTAGGAGTCATTTGAATGTGATTTTAGGTTTTGAAATGTTGTTTATTTACACTCCTAAAATACATTCTTTTTGAGCAGAAATTCAGGTTTTATCGACTAATGCTTGGGGATTTTGGATGATTGGATTTGCTTCTTAAAATACTAACTGACGAATCACAAACAATGCTGTAAATAGTATCCAAATGGAAAAAGCACTTTCAATTATTTGAAACCAAAATGGGTCAACCAAAGTGATAATATCATCTTTCTTTCGCCCGAATTTTCTAAATAGAAACCAAAATGACTCTAAAACAAAGCTTATCACAAAACAAAAGAAAATGATACTGAAACTCAAAGTCATATAAAATGAAAAGTCTGCCTTGAGCAAAGTATCTCGATATTCAAAACACATTAAACCATAGCCAACAATTATCATAATTGCGGAATATATTGCAGTTCTTTGAATGGGCTTCTCCGTCCTTTTATCAATGACTTTTTTGCTATTGTCAAGTAAGTCTTCGTCTAATATTTCTTGGTTTTTCATTGTTGAAAAGGTTTTAGGTGTCGGACACGAAGTAGCGAATTAAGTGTTTTAGTTGTTGAACATCAATACTTTACGCCAAGTTTTTCAATCGTTTCTTTGTCTATTCGATTTTCGTCGAGTCCATTTTTTCGTTGAAAATGGGTCAATGCATTTTTTGTCTTTTCATCGAAAAAATTGTTCAACTCTAAATCATATCCTAGCTCTTTCAAAGCTTTCTGCATGTCTATAATGATTGTTCTACTTCCACCACACCTAGAAGCCCTTATCACTTCTTTATGTTCCGACCAATAACCACCCGAAAAAAATGATTGATTTTCATTCAGGTTATCTGGCTTTGCATCGACATAAGTTATGATGATTTTTGATTCTTCAATAAGTCTTTTTTCGATTATCAAAAGACTATCATTCTCAAAATCCTTCTTAAAAATTGTTCTGCCATAGGGGGAAACCTCTATCAGGCAATACATAAATGCATTCGGGGTCTCGCTTGTATTATAATCAGGTGTATTTGACTCTCTTCTTATAAATTTTGCATGTACTTTTGATGTGATATATCTTATTGGTTCGTTTTTATCTAACTGTGACTTGAAATCTTTATATTGAAGAGCAATTTCAACATTTTCATATATTGGAGGAATGACTTCCAATACAAAGGGTCTGCCTTTTTCTTTGTTTTTAACTTCCGCAGGCACATCAATCAGAGAAGAATAATAGCATCTGCCAGGTTCACGATTTTCAACGGTTATCTCCTTAAAATCCAAAGGCACTTCTTGCCCAAAAGAAAGCAACGTATTCAACAAAAATAGAAGTAAAATCAATTTTTTCATCCTAAAAGATTCACATTTTGTAACTAATGATAAAGACTAAAACCCCTTCTCAATCGGCAACAATCGCGAATCCTCCAAAGCCGCTGTCCGATGCCCCGCACCTGCAAGATAACCTTCATCCGACGCAAATTTCATAAATTTAGCGGCACTCGTATGTTTTACCAATAAAACCACATCCCATGTTTCCTCCTCAGGACCAATCAAAAAATGAGCACTTTTGCCTTGATAAATCACCTCACTGCCTGCTGCTTTGAGAAAGGGTAGAGTATGCTGAATGTAAAGTTGGTAAGCTTCTTTCCCAGATATTTTATTCGCAGGAGCTAATTCTGGTGATTTAGAATAATCTGCAAACTCTCTGAATTTCAGTAAGTTAAGCATCACAACACTGCCTTTAGATGGCTTTGAAAAGTATTTTCGTCCTGCTTCTTGAGTAGGATGGAGGTATGTTTTCTTTTTCATTTTTAATGTTTTTTGAACTTTTGAGTGCAAATAAAAATTGTTTCATAAGCCCCCGACCCCTGAAGGGGAGAATATGCATTTTGAAATTTAAATTCAATTTAAAAGTGAATGCGAATTAATATTTGGTGAAAATATTAATAATAAAACGAAATATGTTCCCCTACAGGGCTTAAGGGCTTAAAAAACGAATACAACTACACAAAAATCTCTCCCTCAAACTCAGGAATAATCCCTTTCTCCCTTGCCACCTCAAAAAGCGTATTCACCGCCTTCCGACCTTCCTCACCCAAATCTGCTGTAAAGTCATTCACATACAAACCAATGTGTTGATACATCACTTTTTCGTCCATTTCCTGTGCGTGTTGTTTCACATAATCTTTGGCTTCTTGCGGATTATCTAAGGCAAAACGGACACTACGCGCCATGACGCGATTGACTTTTTCTTGCACCTCTTGCGGCAATGCTTTTTGCACCACAATTCCACCCAAAGGTATCGGCAGATTATAGGTATTCTCCCAATATTCACCACAATCTATCAACTTTACCAAGCCTTTTTCTTGATAAGTAAATCTATTTTCATGGATAATTAATCCTGCATCCACTTTCTTAGTCAACACATCTTGTTCAATATCAGAAAATAAGGTTTCCTCCTTATTTTGAGCATTTGGATAAGCTAAACTCAATAAAAAATTTGCAGTCGTATATTTTCCTGGTATCGCAATTGTCGCAGCATTGATAGCTTCATCCGACATATTATGCGGAGCAATCAAAAGCGGTCCACAATTATTCCCCAATGCCGAGCCTGCATGCAACAAACTGTACTCATGCAAACAATAGCCCATTGCATGATAACTCAATTTAGTAATATTCAATTCGCCAGCAAATGCTTTTTGGTTTAATTCTTCCACATCTCCCAGCACAACATCAAATTCTAAGCCCTCTGTATCCACTTTTCCATGAATCATGGCATCAAAAATAAAGGTATCGTTGGGACAAGGGGAAAAACCTAAAGTTAATTTCATACTTTTGCAAAAATTAGTTGATAGTTGTCAGTTGGCAGTTGATAGGCAGCTTTGACTTGTACATACATTGAGCAAACAACAAATGTTAAGTCTATGTTGTTTGAATGAGTTAGAATAATTTTAAAAACAGTCAAACTGATTAATATCAGGATAGACTTCCAACTAACAACTTCCAACTACCAACTAAAAAAGAGATGGCACAAAGAAAAAGAAGAACGAAGAAAGTCGAAGACCAATTGCGGATTTTGTACGAAGACAATCACTTGATTGCTGTATGGAAACCTGGCGGTTGGCTCGTGCATAGCGATGAGACGGGTGATAAGCCACTCAATGAATTTGTCAAGGATTATATCAAAGAAAAATATAACAAACCTGGCGATGTATTCTTAGGTACTTTGCACCGTTTAGACCGTCCTGTGAGTGGAGTAGTGGTCTTTGGTCGCACGACGAAGGCAGTACAGCGGATGAATGAATTATTTAAAAATCGCCAGATTGAAAAGACTTATTGGGCTATTACTATGCAACGTCCTGACCCAGAGACGGGGACTCTGACGCATTGGATTAAAAAGGATTCTGCAAAAAATATGGCGAAAGCCCTCGATAGACCAAGTAACCGCTCTAAAGACGCCAAAAAGTCAACTTTGGACTACAAGTTGCTGGCTCAAATTGGTTCTTTGCCACTAATAGAAGTGAAGCCACACACAGGTCGCCCACACCAAATTCGGGTGCAAATGGCTAAAATCGGCTGCCCAATCCGCTGTGATGTAAAGTACGGTGCACCAGATTTTCACGCAGATGCTACAATCTTTTTACATGCGCGTAGCTTGAAATTTATTCACCCTGTCAAGAAGGAAGAAGTTGTCATTACAGCACCACCACCGAAGGATAATCTTTGGCAGCAGTTCCGTCACTTGTACCGCGACGGGCAAATGTAAGAAAAGGTTGTAAAAGTTGTAGGGTTGTAAAGGTTGTAGAGCATTTCGCCCTACTCACAACTCAAAACACACAACTCTCAACCCCCAAACCCGCTTGAAAAGAAACCAATAAAATAAAGTTTTACCACCACAATTAAAGATAAATGACCAACATTACCGTCATCGGAGCAGGAACAATGGGCAACGGGATTGCACATGTTTTCGCACAAAAAGGCTACACAGTTTCGCTCGTAGATATTTCAGAAGCTTCCTTGGAAAAAGCATTAGCTACTATCGCTAAGAATTTGGATAGAATGGTGAAAAAGGAGCGTATAACGACAGATGATAAAGCCGCTACTTTAGCAAATATCACCACTTTTACAAAACTAGAAGAAGGCGCAAAAAATGCGGACTTAGTTGTCGAAGCAGCCACGGAGAACGTAGATTTGAAGTTGAAAATCTTCAAAAATATGGATGAAGTCGCACCGAAAGACGCGATTTTAGCAACCAATACTTCTTCGATTTCCATTACTAAAATCGCAGCGGTAACCAACCGTCCAGATAAGGTCATAGGTATGCACTTTATGAATCCTGTGCCCGTTATGAAATTGGTAGAAGTTATCCGAGGATATGCAACTTCTGATGTCGTTACGGAAACAATAATGGACATGTCTCGTAAGTTAGGCAAGGTACCGACAGAGGTAAATGATTACCCAGGCTTTATTGCTAACCGTATTTTGATGCCGATGATAAACGAAGCGATTTTGTCTTTGTATGAAGGTGTAGCGGGTGTAGAAGAAATTGACACTGTAATGAAGTTAGGAATGGCGCACCCAATGGGACCTCTACAATTAGCGGATTTTATTGGTTTAGATGTTTGTCTGTCTATCTTGCGCGTGATGCAAGACGGCTTTGGAAATCCTAAATATGCACCCTGTCCTTTATTGGTCAATATGGTGACTGCGGGTAAATTAGGACGCAAGTCAGGCGAAGGATTTTATGATTATTCGCATGGAGGGAAAGAGTGGATATTGGC
>CAZQTE010000152.1:4063-11803 GCA_964595615.1 uncultured Saprospiraceae bacterium | reverse complement strand
TTAGAGACCGAGTCACAAACTTGGGTAGGTACAAGTTTGGCAGGAGTAGGCATGGCAGGTATTCCATCTGGTTTGACTTTAACTAAGTGTGGAGGCGATGTAGATATGACTGTTTCAAATGGTAACATGGTTGTTAATGAGGCTTCAAGTTGTTCAAATCAAGGAGATGCTAATTTTACAATTGGGCAGTCTGTTTCGACTTTGTTTTTCAGATATGAAAATCCAGATGGAGGTTGTCGTTTTGACAAAGCAACTTTCCGTTTAGGAGTATGTACACCTGAATTGGAAATGATTATTCCAGATTGTGATTTGACTTTGGTTGATGAAGTTGTTACACTTGCTAATGGCACAACAGAAACAGACCGTCTATTAATGGATGGTAATGGTAATTACTTTGATATTAATTCTTGTCCTACTGTTATCCCTGATAGCCCAGTACAAGCAGTAGAACTTAGTCCTTGCGCTGTTGTAAATGATATTGAAATCTGTCCAGTTTGTATTCGCCCAGGTTTGGCTAAAACTGTTGATAACGTAGTGACACCAGCAGCTAGCGGTGTGCCGAGTAATATTGATATAACTTTCAAATTTACTTTAGCCAATTATGTAGGTGAAATGGAGAACTTAATCATCAATGATGATTTAACAGCAATTCCAGGCTTTGTTCAGGCTTTTCCTGGACAGACAACGGTTATGATTTCTTCGAATTCATCAGGAAATGCAGTAGCTCCAAGTTCAAATGCTACTTATAACGGAGTAGGTAATATTTTAAATGGAACAAGTGGTTTCTTAATGGAAGGCGATGCTATTATGGTAACAATGACTGCTGAGTTTGATGCATCATTAGTTCCTAATAATATCGTAAATGTTGCACAAGGTGGTGGTTCAAGAGGCGGTAATCCTCCAGTGCTAGACGACTCTGTAGCAGGTACTGACCCAGACCCAGATGGAGATGAAGAGCCAGAAAACAATGGTGGTAATGATCCAACAAATTTAGAGAATGGTGCTACTCTTTACTTCCCTTCTATTAATCTTGTTAAATCATTGGTCGAAACAAGTCCTGTCCAAGCTTGTCAAGGAACAGGTAATGTGAAGGCGCGTTTTGAGTTGACTTTAGAAAATACAGGTAATGTAGATATAACCAATATTCAGATAGAGGATGATCTTGCTGGTCAATTAGGTTCTGCATTCATTGATATTTCTTTTGTTCAATATGCAGAAATAACAGCCTCAACAGCGATAATAAATCCTAATTTAAATGTAGGGTTCAATGATTATGTCTTTGAAACAAATATTTTTGATGGCTCAAGTGGTATTTTAGAACCAGGACAATTTATTACTGTACAGTATATAGCAGTATTAAATCCAAACGCAGCTGGTGCTCCTGCAATACTCGAAAATCAAGCGCTTGCAACAGCTAATGGAATAAATCCTATAGATAATTCTATTTTGATTAACCCAGGTACAGATGCTCCTTTTGAGTTAGTTGATTTATCGGATGATGGTTTTGATCCTGATTCATTTAATCCAGGCGAGCCTGGAGATACAGGAACCCAAGATGATGCGACGCCAATCAATGGACGTTTAGCTTCTGTTGGATTAGCAAAAAAAGTAACGAATGTTGTTCAGTCAAATACTCCTGGTAATCTAAATGTAACTTATCTATTAACATTAGGTAATACAGGAAGTACTCCAATGTCTAACATTCAAATCAGTGATGATGCTGAGCAACAATTAGGTGCTGCTTTTGTCGGATTTGTAAGTGGTCCTTTTGTTAGTGGTGGAGGTGCTACAACCAATACTGATTTCAATGCAGGGACAAGTCCTCTTATCTTCAATGGCACTACTGGTAGTTTGAATCCAGAACAAACAATGACCGTTTCTTTCACTATAGAAGTGAACCCATCGGCTGTTGCTGACCCAATGTCATTAACTAATCAAGCACTGGCTACGGTTACAGTTCCAACTGTAACTGGAGGTACAAATCTCTTAACGGATTTATCTGATTCTGGAATGAATCCAGAGACAGTCAACTTGGGTGCAATGGGAGATACAGGATGTTCTGATGACCCGACGCCTGTATTTGGCGACTTCCCATTGATTATTCAAGCACCAATGGATATAGAAGTTGAATCTTATGGAGTTGGGAATACGCCATTAGAGGATTGGATTGAAAACAATGGCTACTTAATTATAATCACTCCTGAAGAATGTCAACCTGCAGTTATTACTAATGATTATACAGAGGATAGTTTTGTCTCTAATTGTAGTCCTTACAGTGGTAGTGCAACGGTTAACTTCTTTTATTCTGATGCATGTGGTAATTCTTATGAATTTTCAGCAACATTTGAATTGAAAGATGAGACTCCTCCTTCATGTGTGAAACCAGCTGATTTAACAATCGCGTGCGATGACCCAGACTTTGATGCAACTGTTGCTTCTTACGCAGCATATTGGGGCTCTGTGACTGATTTGTCACACCCAATCACTATCGAAAGTTCTTACACTGAAGATGGATTTGATGATAATGGTCAACAAACAATAGTTTGGATATTTACGGATGCCTGCGGTAATTCTCGCTCTTGGGATGCTGTTTTGACAGTAACAGGTGATTGTACTCCTGTATTGACAGTTGAACAACCTACAGACTTGAATTTGGATTGCTCTGATACAGTACCAGGTCCTGGTGTGATTGCAACAACAACATGTGTAGATGGTATCATTAACGTAACTGATACGGAGTCAGTAACTCCAATGGGCTGTTCTGGTTCATTTACACTTGTTCGTACTTATAATGTAAGTGACAACTGTGGCAATAGTGAAGTTGTCACTCAAACAATTGTCGTTACTGATAATACAGGGCCAGTATTCTCTTTTGTTCCTTCTGATGCAATTGTTGATTGTACAGGAGATATGAGTGCATTTGGTGAGCCAACAGTAGGAGATGCCTGCGGTTCAGTTGATGTATCTTCAGTAGATACTACAACAGGTGGTGATGTTTGTAATGGTGGCGCAACAGCAACACGTTCATGGATAGCTACAGATGAATGTGGAAATATTACAATAGCTTCTCAAACATTGACTTTATCTGGAGATAATACTCCTCCAGTATTCACTTTTATACCAGCGGATACTGATGTTGATTGTTCTGGATATCCTGATGCATTTGGTATACCAAGTGTTTCTGATGAATGTGGTAGTGTAAGTGTGATATTTGAAGACAATTTTGATCCATTTATTTGCGATGCAGATTTCAATATTACACGTGTATGGACAGCTAGGGATGAATGTGGAAACGAGTCAACAGCATCACAAACATTAACTGTTTGGCCAGATGTTGAGGCTCCGAGTTTTAGTTTTGTTCCAAGTAATACAACAGTTGATTGTGGTGACCCAATTGAATTTGGTACGCCAACTGTTTCAGATGAATGTACAGGTTACACATTAACAGAGGATATTAGTACAACAGGTTCTTGTCCTGACGGTTATACAACAACGATAACTTGGACAGCAACGGATGAATGTGGAAATGCTTCTACAGCTAGCCAAACTATCACAGTTAACCCTGAACCTGTAGTGCCAGTATTAGTGGTTACTCCTCCGACAAACTTTGACCTTGACTGTACAGATGAGGTGCCAGAGGTAGGAGTGGTAGCGACAACTACTTGTCCTGACGGAGTGATAAATGTAACAGATACAGAATCGGTAACACCAATGGGCTGTCCAGGTTCATTCACGATTGTACGTACTTATGAAGTAAGTGATAATTGTGGGAATAGTGAAACAGTGACACAAACAATTGTTGTTGTTGACAATACGCCGCCTGTATTCTCATTTGTACCTGAAAATGCAGATGTAGGATGTGCAGCATATCCAGACGGTTTTGGAACACCTGTAGCATCAGATGCATGTGGTAGTGTAACGGTGACATTTGAAGATGAACTAGCACCATACATTTGTGATGCTGATTTTAATATTACACGTACGTGGACGGCAACGGATGAATGTGGAAATGAGTCCACAGCATCACAAACATTGACTGTATGGCCAGATGTTGAAGCACCGAACTTTAGTTTCGTACCAGGTGATATGACTATTAACTGTGGAGATGCAGTAGAATTTGGTACGCCGACGGTTTCAGACGCTTGTACAGATTTTACATTGACAGAAGAAGTAACTGCGACGGGTTCATGTCCAAATGGTTATTCTACGACTAAAACTTGGACTGCGATTGATGCATGTGGAAATGCATCTGTTCAGTCTCAAACAATTACAGTATTAGCAGCACCTGCACCGATTACTTTAGGTTTCACATTTGTACCTGAAAATGAATTTGTGGAGTGTGGTGATGTTGTAGAATTTGGTGAGCCAATATGTACAGGTAACTGTGATAATGGTTTTACAATTACTATTGAAGACATTACTGTTACATCTGAAGTATGTGAAAATACAGAAATATTGACTCGTCGTTGGATTGCAGCGGATGCGTGTGATAATATTGCAATAGCAGAACAAGTTATTACAATCATTGACACAACTGCACCTGAATTTACAAATGTTCCTGCTGATAAAGTTGTAGCATGTGGAGAAGCAATAATCTTTGATGAACCAATTGCTTTAGACTTGTGTGGTGGTGTTACATTAACATTTGAGGATGAGACAGAATGGGCAAACTGTGAGGGCGTAGCTTACTCTATAACGCGTAATTGGACGGCACAAGATGATTGTGGTAATACCGCAACATTTGCAAACCAAATCAGTGTAGAAGAAGATGTAACTGCACCTGTATTAACTGCATTGGAAGACAAAGTAATTACTTGTTCAGAAGGTATCGTATTTGATACGCCTGTAGCGACAGATAATTGTGAAGAGGTCGCATTGTCTTATTCAGATGAAGTGGTCGAAAACGGATGTGAGATTGAACATACTCGTATTTGGTCAGCTGCGGATGCTTGTAATAATGTATCGGAAACTATACAAAAAATTATAGTGATTGATGATGTTGCACCAACATTTAACATAGAGTCTACTACGATTTCAATGTCTGCTTTTGCTTACCAAAATTGGACGGCACCAGAAGTAGTTGCATTAGATGAATGTTCGAATGTAGAGGCACAAGGACCATTTATATTTGACCATGGTAATGGACGTATTGATCACTCATGGACAACAATAGATGCTTGTGATAACAAAGCAAGTGTTACATTGACTGTGAATATCGTTACAATCAGTAATCCTGGTATTGATATCCTAATCTATGACTTAGCGACTTTCCCTAATCCAACAGGAGGGGAATTATCATTAGTCTTTGGTGCAGATGAGGAAGGGACTGCTAATGTAAGTATTCTAGACGTATTAGGACGTACTTACTTTACACAGGAATCAGCAACTTACATTGGGAAGAATGTACTTAGATTAGATTTAAGTGATTTACCGCAAGGTACTTATTTAGTGAAAATCAATAATGGTACTCAAGAATGGACAGACACGTTCATTAAGTTTTAATGAATAAGTAGCTAAAATAGTAACGAGGATAAATTTTTCCTCAGTTAAATCTTAATTCATAGACGCGCAGCCCTTTGGTTGTGCGTCTTTTTTTTGAAAATGGTTAAAATTTTAGCCTCTGAGCACAATTATAAGACAACACTTTTCCAAAAACTAAAAATCCAAGGAAACCTTTCTTACTTTTGCCCAAAATCAAATATCAATTCATCATGAGAAATCTTGCATACATCGTTTTCTGTTTATTAATTGGAGGAACTTTACTCTCTGAATTTGGCTGTACGCCGCCACCAACGATAGTATTGACGGAGGTGAAAGTTAATATGAATGATAAGGCACAGCAGAAACTTTTTGATTTTCAAGACCGAGGATTATCAGATAGTTTATATGTTTATCTTTCACATGAAGACCCTACTTTTCGTTATTTAGCTGCGAATGCTTTTGCTTCTATTCAAGATTCAACAGCCATAGATAAATTAGCGGGATTGTTAGCTGATGAAGTGGAAGATGTGCGTATTGCTGCAGCTTTTGCTATCGGTCAGACTGCTGGTGGGCGTTCTGAAGATTATCTTTTGCGTGCCTTCGCTGCTCAAGATACAACTATGAAATATCGAGCTACTAATGCAGCTATATTAGAGGCAATAGGAAAAGTAGGGACAAAACCTTACTTAAATGCCTTGGCTACTATCTCGACTTACCGACCGACAGATACTTTACTCTTACAAGGACAAGCTTACGGTATTTATCGTTATGCATTGCGAAATTTAATTAATCCAAAAGCAACTGCAAAAATGGTAGAGTACGCGAGTGATGCTGCTTATCCGCCTTCTGTTCGTCTTATTGCGGCTAATTATTTGGCCCGTGCTAAAAATATAGACTTGACTGAAGATGGCTTGTTATTAAATAAAGCAATTTCTACAGAGAAAGACATAAGAGTCCGCATGGCACTCGCAATAGCTTTAGGAAAAACAAAATCAGAAGAAGGACAAAATGCTTTATTAAATCAATTTAATCTTGAGAAGGATTACCGAGTCAAGTCCAATATTCTTAGAGCATTAGGAAATTTTCCCTATGAACTGGTTAAACCTACCGTTTTAGCGGCATTAGATGATGAAAATATTCATATTGCCAATTCTGCCGCAGACTTTTTTATCAATCATGGAGATGCTAAAGATGCAAGCTTTTATAGAAGAAAAGGAAAGGATTTAAATCTGAATTGGGAAACGCAAGTCAAATTATACGAAGCTGCAAATAAAAATACACCTAAGTATTTTGGAAAGTCTTTAGAAGCAATAAATTATGAATTGCGCCAAAGATTTTTGACATCTGAAAATACTTATGAAAAGGCTGCAATAGTTAGAGCAATGGGGGGATTTGGTTACAATTATCGTTTTATCAAAGAGAATGCTTTTTCTTCTGATAAACCCGTAATTCGTACAGCAAGCATGGAAGCTTTGGATAAAATACTGACAATGGATGACTTTGCTAAATATTTTGGCTCAAGTTATTTCCGTCGAATGAAAGAGATGACAGGGTATATTACCGAAGCAATGCAAAATGGTGATGCAGGTATGATTGCTGTAGGGGCAGGAACTTTACGAACAAAGAAATTGGATTTCTCTGCAACAGTAGACAGTACGGCTATGGCTACAATGGAACTAGCTTTGAAAAATTTAGATTTGCCGAAACAAATAGAGACCTATAATGAACTGTTACATACTATTCAGTTTTTTAAAGGAGAGAAATTTACTCCCAAAAAAGTAGATTATAATCATCCAACAGAATGGGTTGTTTTTAATAATTTACCTGATGAAAATCAAGCTGTCATCAAAACTTCAAAAGGAAATATCACTTTAGAATTATTGACAAATGAAGCTCCAGGAAGTGTTACTAATTTTGCTCAATTGACAAAACAGGGCTTTTTTAATAATAAAAATTTTCATCGTGTAGTTCCCAATTTTGTTATTCAAGGTGGTTGCCCTCGTGGAGATGGCTATGGTAGTTTGGATTATACTATTCGTTCAGAATTTTCCAATAAACATTATGACAGGGAAGGCTACGTCGGAATGGCTTCTGCTGGAAAACATACGGAAGGAACTCAGTTTTTTATTACACATTCACCAACGCTTCATTTAGACGGTAAATATACTATTTTTGCAAAAGTAATTGAAGGTATGGATGTTGTGCATCAAATAACGACAGCGGATATAATGCAGGAGGTTACTTTACAGTAATGTTTTC
>CAZQTE010000152.1:0-3963 GCA_964595615.1 uncultured Saprospiraceae bacterium | reverse complement strand
TTACAGTAATGTTTTCGAACCATTCCTAACCAAGTTTAAAAGTAAAATCAAAAAATGAAAAATACACCACTAACGGAACGCCACCTTGCACTTGGCGCTAAAATGGCAGAATTTGCGGGCTACAATATGCCGATTGTTTATACAAATATCAATGATGAGCACATGGCTGTTCGCAATGCTGTTGGTATGTTTGATGTATCGCACATGGGCGAGTTTATCATACGTGGTAAAGAGGCAATGGAATTGATACAAAGTGTTACTTCAAATGATGCATCTAAGCTTGAGATTGGCGATGCACAATATTCTTGTCTACCAAATGCAGAAGGAGGAATTGTAGATGATTTATTAGTTTATCGTCTACCTGAAGAAAATTGTAGTGAAGGGGAGCGTGCATATATGTTAGTTGTGAATGCCTCTAATATTGAAAAAGATTGGAATTGGATTAAATCTCACAACACCTTTGATGCTACTATGACGGATATTTCTGATGCATCTGCTCTTTTAGCTGTTCAAGGACCAAAAGCAGTGGAGACACTACAGAAATTGACGGATGTTAATTTGTCAGAAATAAAATACTACAAGTTTGTCAAAGGTACTTTTGCAGGTGTGAAAAATGTTGTGATTTCTGCAACAGGCTATACTGGTTCAGGTGGATTTGAGTTGTACTTTAACAATGGTGATGTTGTTGAAATGTGGGACAAAATTATGGATGCGGGTGAAGAATTTGGTATCAAACCAACAGGTCTAGGAGCACGTGATACTTTGCGCCTAGAAATGGGTTTCTGTTTATATGGAAATGATATCAATGATACAACTTCTCCTATTGAGGCTGGACTAGGTTGGATAACAAAGACAAAAATTGAGGCAGACTTTACTTCAAAAGATATTTTTATTAAGCAACGTGCGGAAGGAATTGAGCGTAAATTAGTTGCTTTTATTTCAAATGAGCGCCGTGTACCTCGTCATGGTTACACATTGGTAGATGCAGATGGATTTGAAATCGGAGAGGTGACATCTGGAACACAATCACCTTGTTTGGATAAGCCAATAGGAATGGGATACGTCCCAAAATCTATGTCTAAAGTAGGAACAAAAATCTACTACCAAGCTGGTAAGAAGCAACTGGAAGCTGAAATTGTGAAGTTGCCTTTTTATAAAGGGTAGAACTTGTACAATTAAAAAGAGAAATCCCGAATTTTCAAGTGAAAATTCGGGATTTCTCTTTTTACTGCAATTGCGACTCGCTTTCGCTTGCCGAAAAGAAAAGCTTAGGGGCTAAGCCCAATTGTATTTTATAACTTTACAATTCTCTTTACAATTCCTGCATTTTCCTTTTGCATCTTCAAGAAATAAGTTCCCGCAGGGAGTCCTTGTAAGTTGATTTCTGCATTTTCTTGAGCATTTCCTTTAGTGATTAGTTTGCCATTTACATCTGTTAAAGCATAAGTTGCACCAATGAGTTGTTGATTTTGTACTTTAATTTGCAATACATCTACTGTTGGATTTGGAAAGACATCAATACTTTCCAGCCAAATAATTTCAGTTCCATTCACTATTTCAGTAGTATCTAATACTGGCGTAAAAGTATAAATCATACCTGTTGGTGGCATACCAGATAGAGAACGTTCATCTACATTTTCTGTCTCACGCATCAAGTCTGGACTCATCGGGTCATTTTCTAGAAAAATGGCTGTATTAGGATCTCCTTCATCAAAGTCTGTTTCTTCAATCATAAATAACCCGAAAGAAGGACCCGTAGCTCCATTAAAGGCAATTACATCATTTGTCACTAGATAATTACCGTAATGAATTTCAATGGCATTAGTTGCTTCATAAAGCCATAATTGGAAATTTATGTAATCATTTGCTGTTCCCATCGTTGCTACTTCATTAGCAAAGCCTGCATTCCGATATTGAATCTTCATGATACGTTCTCCTATTTCACCATCTACTACCGTGCTGATGTCAGAGACTTGATTACTACCAGGTATCATTGCGCGATTCTGTAATAGTGGACTACCAAAAGGCATTAGAAATGGTAACTCTGTATCTGATTCGTCTTGAGGAACAAAATACAATAGAGAAGGAGTGAAGTAAGATGTTAAACCATAAACTGGTTTGCCATATACATTAAAATTAAATGGAGTAAGAACAGCGAAATCAGACTCTATTTCTAACCAATCTGTTCCTAATTGGGAAGTTTCACCACCGTCGATTTCATAATAGAAATCAAGTTGCTGAGAAAAAACATAATCGTTCGTAATAATTTGTGCAGATAATGAAAATGTACACAAGAAAAAGAGCTGCACGAGTGCAGACTTAAGGGGGGTAAGTTTATGCATGGTTATAATTTGTTAATAAATTGAAAATCGGTTAAAAAGGGTAAAGTGTCACCGATGACTTAATTTTCAAATGGAAAAAGGGCTTGCGCAAAGATAATTTAAATATGTTTATTTTTTGTTATATGTTTTTGTTTATTTTAAATCTTCTGCGTTAACAACATAAGTTTTTGCCATTTTGTCGTGTAATGTTTGCTTTAATGGGTCTGCCGTACAGAAAATACAAGAGACAAAAACTAATAGACCTAAAAATTGGTCTATTTCTGGTGTTCCGATTTTCGCTTGTAGTTCAGCAATTGCGTAAAAATCGGATGTTTCGGCAAACTCCTCTTGTAGAAAAATCATAAAACCACCGATTAAACCCATAAAGGAATTGGCGAAGTAAAATGCATAACGACTTAAAGATTGTTGTAAATCAATATCTTTATAGTCTGTCGTGACGACTTTGATTTTAGTAGCCATTTTGCCTAAAGTCGCACCTTTTTCTGCCTCCATTAAAGGTTTGTAAACCATGGCTGCGATTTGCAAAAGAAAGTACAAAGGCAAGTTTTTCCAAGTCATCATATTGTATACGCCCAGTAAAAGAATAGGCATGAGAACAATAGAATCTAATAAACTGGCAGCTACACGTGTCCAAAAACTTGCAAAGCGCACATTTTCAGGAGAGTGTTTTCTAATATTTTCGTCATCAAGAATTTCGTTCATCTATTATTTTTTTGGTATTCTATTCGGGTAATCTGTAATGATACCGTCCACGCCCAAGTTAATCAATTCCACCATATCTTCTGTCTCGTTCACCGTCCAAGGAATAACTTTGATGTTTCTTTCTTTCATCACGCGCATCATGTCTTCATTCACTAATTTGTAATATGGACTATAAATCTCAGGTTTG
The DNA here is from genome assembly GCA_964595615.1 of uncultured Saprospiraceae bacterium. Classification (GTDB taxonomy): domain Bacteria; phylum Bacteroidota; class Bacteroidia; order Chitinophagales; family Saprospiraceae; genus JAHDCG01. Next base: position 732 of record CAZQTE010000152.1, on the reverse strand, counting down.
AAAGATAATTTTTTCAAAGCGGCAGGCGCATCTAATTCCAATTCAACTAAAAAAGCAACTACGATTTCTGGTGCTTGTTTGTTGATTTCTTCTAAAGCACGTAAGTCGAAAGATTGAAGATTTGTTCTATCCTTGATTCCTAATTCTGTAATTTCTGCTATTGTTAAACGCACAAAATCCGCGATAGGAGGGGAGAGAATGGTATCGTAATTCTCTTGACTTTTTATTTCAATATTATAAAATGGCAAAGGGTAATTTTTCTCTTTCGCATAAGCTTCCACTGCGATAACCATGTCTTTTAGACTCGGTTTCGTCACTTCCATTTTTTCTTGCTCAGGAAAACGAGGGTGATGTTTTGTTCCACAATCATAAAGTGCTATTTCATCCAAAGTCATTTCATAAATCCTGAGACTTTCACCTGTCGCTTCCGATATTTCTTTTCCGTCTTTATTCAAACAAATTTCCGCAGACATCCAAGGTTCGTGCGTTACGATGATTTGTTTGTCTCCACTCACCGCAATGTCTAATTCTAAAGTTCCCATTCCCAAGTCCATTGCCTTTTTAAAAGCAGGAATAGTATTTTCGGGTAATAAACCACGTGCGCCGCGGTGACCTTGCCAAGAGAAATTTTCTGGTATTTGCATATCTATGGATGTATTGTTACAAGAAATGAAAAGGAGTAGCGTGAAAAATAGAAGCCTTGATTTCATGGTGGATAGTATTGATAAGTAG
>CAZQTE010000151.1:9860-11848 GCA_964595615.1 uncultured Saprospiraceae bacterium | reverse complement strand
CATTAACGAGAATAGTTTTAATGGTTAACATTTGGGAAATAGTTGTGAGCTGCCGGTGCAAGAATTCCTGGTCAAACAGTTTTTCTTGTCTCCGGCCTTTTTTCCAAAACCAATTGAAACGCAAGATTAAAAGTTGAATAGCTATGAAGTTGTAATTGATGAGACGAAAGCCTTCCAATTAACAACGACCAACTAACAACTTTTTTAATACACCCTCACGTTTTTGAAACACTGTATTTTTTTCAATTATCAAAAGCCATATGGGCTGAGTATTAAACAAGAACTAACGACAACATTCTAGACTAATCATTCGACTGAAACTTAATACCTCTCAGTCTTTTGAGGGCGTAATTGTATAATTACGCTCTCATTAGAGACTGAAACTGCAGGTTTGTAAAACCTATATTGGCTAAATGAAAACAAAAATTATTTTTAACTAAGTACTTTGAAACACTAATTTTTTAACAAACACTTTCGGAAAGATAGAACAAGCACAACACACGCGAACGTCAAGCCTTCGTATGTATGATTTTTTTAAAAATTTATTCGGACTAAAATTTATTTACGGGACTACTTTAATGATTAATGTTCCACAGACCCCTTTTTCCCCTAAGTCTTACTTTTATTATTTAGTAGACTTTATTTTGAGGAGTATATTTTGGGGTCAACTACAGATTGTCAAACTGAGACTACCCAATACGAGTGAAAAAAGATATGCTCCTAACCTCAATCACCAAGACTTCATGTTCTGATTATTAAGGAGCTAAAAAACAATGGTTGTTATTTTGAAAAGTTGAAAAAAAACTTAGATAAATAATGCTTCAAGAGACGTGATGTTTGATTCTCGCAGGCCCTGCTTTCGTTCGCGAAAGTGGGGTCTATTTTATTTATTCTTTAAGCTCCTGACCCCTGAAGGGGAAAATATTGGAGTATAATATAGAAATTTAATCAAATTGAAATACAATTCTAAATTCTATAAATAGGATTCATATTTTATTCGAATATGTTTCCCCTTCAGGGGTCAAGGGCTTGTTAAACGAATTAAAAAGCGAAATGCCCCGCCCGAAACTAATCGGCGCGGAGCATTTCCAACAACAAATCCTGATTTGCAAATTCTTCAAAATTCAAAAGTGAGGAGAGTAAGTGTGGGTGGTTACTCCCTTTCACAATTTGAATTAGTATTTCTTTTGAGAACTGTAACAAAAGCCAAATTTGGCTTTTGTCATCAAGTTTTCGAGAGGTAGTTTCGGTCTTTAGAAAACATCGGTTTTTGAGACGATTGGATAAAAAGGGGACTGTCCAATCAAATCTAAATGGTTATGCTGTGTATAAATTAGGGTAACCAGAAGTAATAACTTCACGCAAAGATTTACGAGCAAAGAAAATACGACTTTTAACAGTACCTATTGGCAATTCTAATTTTTCTGCAATCTCCTCATATTTCCATCCTTCATAAAACATGCTAAAAGGCACACTGTATGTATCACTCAATTCGTCGATATATCCAATTAATTCCTTCATCATAATATTGCTATCTCCTTCGTTAATAGATGCACTCGTTTGCGTTTCAAATACATAGCTGCCTGTTGGCTCGCAAGACGTAGCGCGATTTTTCTTTTTACGGTAAATATTTATGAATGTATTGCGCATGATAGTAATAACCCATGCTTTGAAATTTGTTCCATTCTCAAATTTTTGACAATTGCCAAAAGCGCGAATAGCTGTTTCTTGTACTAAGTCACGTGCATCTTCGTAATTGTTCGTCAAGCGATATGCGAAAGGAACTAATGAAGGACGTAATGTTGTGAATTGTGCTTGAAAATCTGCAGTACCCATTTTTTTGATATTGATGTCTCGTAAAGAAAATTGGTTAACTATGTTCTTCTTAAAATTCAAGAATTTTGTAAAGAACTCTAAATAAGTATGTGTAAATTATCTCAAGTATTCAGTTATGTTGTTGTGTGTCTCAGTTCGTTCCATGCATTTAC
>CAZQTE010000151.1:0-9760 GCA_964595615.1 uncultured Saprospiraceae bacterium | reverse complement strand
TGTTCCTGCAATGTGCCAGTTTTTTAATTTTCATTATAACTTGTTGATATTCAGTCGAATAAAATTTAAAAATAAAAAATAGGGGCGTGCCAAGTTTTTTTAGACCCTTTCATTATGAAAGGGTTGCTTTTTCAAAATGGAAGGCTTTTATGTTTTTTTGAATTTGAGAAAGGCGATAATGCCGGAAGAAAAGAAGAAAGAGTGCTTTGTGTGGCAGAATAATATTTGGAAATATGTTCGAAAAAAGCAAAAGACATTTATATATAACACAGACTTGACAATTTTAGAAAACATAGCCGACGAAAAAGACGTATATTTGCACTCATTTTCGAGCAAAAGACATTGAGAAGGAAAATTAACGTTCTTTGACAAATCCCGTGACAGGAAAAAAATAAGAAGCTAAAATCAAATAACTACTTAGCTTTTTATTTTTTTCATGCTCACTTTCATGGGATTTGTCAAAGAACCAAAAATAAAACTAAAATGACAATTAAAATTAGAAACGCTACTAAAAAATAGTGCGTTGCATATTTTAAATTATAAAGTCATTTCTAAGAAAAGAAATTAGGTATTCTTAGTAAATCTAAGGTCTAATATCTAAAATCTAATATCTTAAAAAAATGAAGAACATTCGCAACTTTTGCGTTATCGCTCATATTGACCATGGCAAGAGTACCTTGTCTGACCGACTATTGGAATTCACGCAGACTATCTCTGAACGTAAAATGCAAAACCAAGCATTGGACGATATGGATTTGGAACGTGAAAGAGGTATCACGATTAAGAGTCATGCTATTCAGTTGGATTATCGCCATACTGATGGTCAGGATTATACATTCAATTTGATTGATACACCGGGTCACGTGGATTTCAGTTATGAAGTTTCGCGTTCGATAGCGGCCTGTGAAGGTGCGCTTTTGATTGTTGATGCTTCGCAAGGGGTTCAAGCACAGACGATATCTAACCTGTATTTGGCGATTGAAAATGACTTAGAGATTATTCCTGTGCTCAACAAAGTGGACATGGAGTCGGCTATGATAGAAGAAATGAGCGACCAAATTATTGATTTGATTGGTTGTGAGAAAGAAGAAATTGTCTTGGCAAGTGGTAAAACGGGTTTGGGTATTCAGGATATTATGAATGCTGTCGTAGAGCGTGTTCCTGCACCTACAGGTGACCCAAAAGCACCAGCACAAGCTGTGATTTTTGACTCTGTCTTTAATCCTTACCGTGGTGTTATTGCTTACTACCGTATGGTTAACGGAACATTGCACAAGAATGAGAAGATTCGTTTCATGAACACAGGTGCGGAATATTCGGCAGATGAGATTGGTGTTTTGAAAATGGATTTAGACCCGAAAAAGCAAATGTCTGCGGGTAATGTGGGCTACATTGTAACGGGTGTAAAAGAAAGTAAAGAAATTAAAGTAGGAGATACGATTACTTCGGTAGAGAATCCTGCGGCAGAGCCAATTGACGGATTTGAGGATGTAAAGCCAATGGTTTTTGCAGGTATTTTCCCGATTGATAATGATGATTTTGAAGACCTACGCGATAGTTTGGAAAAATTGCAATTGAACGATGCTTCTTTGGTTTTCGAACCTGAGACATCGGTAGCCTTAGGTTTTGGTTTCCGTTGTGGTTTCTTGGGGATGTTGCACTTGGAGATTATCCAGGAGCGTTTGTCTCGTGAGTTTGACATGGATGTTATCACGACTGTACCTAACGTATCTTATTATGCGACAGATACAAAAGGAAATCGTTTTGTTGTCAATACGCCGTCTGATTTACCTCAAAGTAACTATCTAGACTCTGTAGAGGAGCCATATATCGATGCACAAATCATTACAAAACCTGAATACATCGGGACGATTATGACTTTGTGTATGGAAAAACGGGGTATTCTCACTAAGCAAAACTACCTAACGCAAGAGCGAGTAGAGTTGTCTTTTGAAATGCCTTTGGCAGAAATCGTTTTTGATTTTTACGACCGTTTAAAATCAATCACACGTGGTTATGCTTCCTTTGATTACCAACCCTTAGATTATCGTAAATCTGATTTGGTCAAATTGGATATGATGCTAAATGGTGACCCTGTAGATGCGCTATCTGCATTGGTACACCGCACGAAAGCACAGGCTTTTGGACGTAAGATTTGTAAGCGTTTGAAAGAATTGTTGCCACGTCAGCAGTTTATGATTGCGATACAAGCAGCAATTGGTGCTAAAATCGTAGCGCGTGAAACTATCTCTGCTCTCCGTAAAGACGTAACCGCAAAATGTTATGGTGGTGATATTTCGCGTAAACGTAAGCTTTTGGAGAAACAAAAGAAAGGAAAGAAGAAAATGCGTCAGATTGGTAATGTAGAAGTACCGCAGAAGGCATTTTTGGAGGTCTTGAAGTTGGATTAGATTTTCAACGTAGAGACGCGGAGACAGTTTACCCGTATGGGCAGAGTTTCTGGAATGAGAAAAGGCGAGTCATTGACTCGCCTTTTTTTGTTTTAGGTCTGTAGTATTGAGAATATTATCGCACCACAATTTTACCGATATCTAACACTTTTCCTGCCGCATCTATTCTATAAAAATACAGACCTTCTATCAATCCTTTTCGCAAGAATTTAAAACTATTTTGGTAATGTGTCTCTCGTCGTACTTCTCGTCCTTGCACATCGTATAATGTTAATTCTAAAGGCGAATCTGTCATTACTCTTACTGTAAAAATAGTTTCTTCTGAAAAAGGATTTGGATGAACTAATACGCGTTTTTCTTCTTCCGCGACATCAAAAGTACTACTAATATAATTTTCAATAAAATGTCTTCCGACAGTTAATCGAGTCTGATTAGTCGTAATCGGTGCATTGAAATCAAAGAAAATATTTGCCTCATTGTAAATACGTGTTGGCCATGGAGAAGTCGGATTATCAGGCATTTGGCTCACTTTGAATTTTACAAAACCATGCGAAGCTACTTCATTTGTCGTACTATCTACCAGCAAAATATCATTGAAAGTGAATTTTAATTTTCGACCATTCTCAATATCAAACTCATAAGGATGACTACTTGTACCAGGAACTACTGATGTAATGTCAAGTGCAGAGGAAAGGACATCTTCTATGACTACTGTAAAAGCAGTATCTGTCCCTGTGTTCTGGAAACGAATATGGTATTCAATATCTGTATTTTGAGCAATGAGATTATCGTCTCCATAACCCGCAGGTTGAGAGCGTTTGTCATTAGGGTCATAACTACCGATATTTGATTGACAATCAATAGAAACAAAATTCGCCACATCGTCCTCTGGATATTCATTCCAAAATCCTAAGATAAAATCATTTGCGCCCGTCGTATTACAGCCTTCGACATTAATGCTTGGAATATTTCCAATTGGGTGTCCAGCAGATTGCTCTGCTTCTAAGCGATAAGCAATACCGTCGGTCGGCACAGGTATCTCAATTTCACCACCCGCAGGCAATTGAAATGGCTCTTGTAAGAGAATAATGTGGTCTTCGATGATGATATATTCTTGCTCATTATCCATGTCGCCGTCGCCGATATTTCGAATAAAAAAGCGTACAGAGTCATTCTCACAATCTGCATCGACGATGATATCAGAGCCGTCCCAGCTTGGGTTAGCAGGCGAGCAAATAGTATCTGGATAGATGTAAGCTTCGACACAATGAGTTTGTCCCAATTCAACACCTTCATCGTCACAGCCGACTGTTACATTAACTTGGATAGTTCCGTATTCTTGTACATCTACTGTAGATAACTCATAAGTCAATGTTTGTCCATTTTGACTTGTCCAAGGTGGATTGCTGCCCGTTATTTCCAGAAAATCATCAAAAGTCACTTCGATATAGGCATCTTCGGCAGCAACAGTTCCTTGATTAGAGTAGGAGATATTGTAGTAAGTGTCAAAGCAACGGCGCAAGAAAGGAGTGGATACATCAACGCGCATTTGAGGACAGTCAACGGCAGCTTGTACATGAAAATCATTGGTCAAAGTATCATAATCCTCTAAATCACCCGTATTGAAAAGAGGCTCACAGTTATTCCAATATTGATTGGGAGCAGTGACGAATACGTTATAATTTCCGTTGTCAACGTTCAGTTCATAAAAGCCTGTGGTATCAGTGATGTCGTAGTAAACGTTACCTTCTGTTGCTGCGGTGACTAACCAGTTTTTGAGCCCGATTTCTTCATTGTCTTCGGTGCAGTTTTCGTTTTCGTCGAATGAGATTGTGCCGTTTATGTTGTTTTTTATAAAGGTGCCAGAGCTATCCGTTTTTATTAGATAAGTTTGGCGGTTATTATAGGTATTATCAGTTGATGAAAAACCTATAGCGATGAATCCACCGTCTGACGTGTTATTTACATTGTATCCTGCATCGATTCCTATTCCTGGATTTCCAAAATTTTTACTCCAAAAAACACCACCTTGAGTATCTACTTTAATTAAAGATAAACTACCTGATGTGTTTGATTGCCAAAGAAAATTGTACTGACCAGTAATAATAATACTCTGATTATCTATTTTAGCTATACCCCCTAAACTGTAATGAGGACTAAAACTTGGACTATCGTCAAAGCTTTGCTCAAATGGTATTGCATCCCAAAGTAATTGTCCTTCGGTATCTAAGGAAATAAATTTTAAATAATTATTTCCATCAATTACACCATTATCATAACCTGTATAAGCAATAAAAAAAGACCCGTCATCAAGTTCTACTACTAAATCTCCTGTTCCGCCATTAAAGATTTCATCCCCTAAATAGGTCCAATTATTTTCAAATATCCATTCAATCTCAAAAGTTTCAGTAAATTTGGTAATTATTCTTCCTATAGTTAGATATCCTCCAGCTTCTAATAATAAAATATCAAATGAATTTTCTTTTTGTTCTATATTAGTATGGACATATTCAGAAATTAACTCCCCAGAACTACTAATAGTCATAATAATGTAATCTGCATCTTCAATTTCAGAACTACTGCTCACTAAACTTATCAAGACTACTAAATTTCCATCAGCGTCAATTTCAATATCTCTTAGAAAACCTTGTTGTTCTTCATTGAAATCATAACTCCACAATTCAATTCCTTCAGTATCATACATGACCAAGATAGGTTCTGAATAGGGCTGACTTCCAACAATTAAATGATTTGAATTTACCTGCCTAATAATAAAAAAACTACCACCTAAATCATAAGTCGTCGTCCATTCTTCCACACCTAACTCATCCGTCTTCATCAAAAAAGGAAGCCCCTCATGATTTCGACCACAAGCGTAAAAATTCCCGTCTTCTCCTTCAATAACAGCATAACCTTCATCTCGTCCGTCCTCCCCATAAGTCCGCTCAAAAGTCTGCCCAAACACCAATCCACTTACCAGCAAAAACAACACAACTAATAAATTCTTCATCACCAATATTTTAGAGTTTTAAGTCAAAATAGGCAGCTTTTCCCGCCTTCCTGACAAAGATGCAATTTTATCTTGCTTTTTTGAATAGACATTTGCATCTTTATATCGAAATAAAAATGTAATTATATTTTATAAAATACTGATTATTAATGTTTTAAATTAAAATAATATCGAAAATAAATGACTAAAAGTAATACACAACTTCTTGATTTATTTAGTAGCTTGAGTAAAAAAGAACTACGAGACTTAAAAAAGTTTGTGCGCTCGCCTTTTCATAATCAACGGGAGGATGTGATTTTACTGTTTGATTATTTGTTAAAGCAACATCCTTTCTCGCGTCCGAAAAAGTTGGAGAATGAAATGGTTTTTGCGCAAATTTACCCCGATAGAGATTATCATGCAGCTGATTATTATCACTTGTGTTTTTATCTGAAGCGTGTGATTGAAAAGTACTTGATTTTTGTAGAAAAAGAGCAAGAAGAAGAGATTTTATTGGCGAAAATCTATCGTAGGAAAGGTTTAGAAAAGCATTTTAAAAATAGTGTGTCAAATGCTGAAAAGAAACTCCAAAAGCAGACCTTACGACACGCAGATTTTCATTTGCAAAACTTTTATTTGCAGCAAGAGAAATTAGAATATGCAGGGCAACGCAGTCGCAAAAGCTCGGGTAATCTGCAAGCAGCAACGGATGAACTCAGCATCTATTTTATTGCACAAAAACTCAAGCATGCCTGCCACGCTTTGAGTCAAAAATTATTTACGAATGTTGACTTTGAAGAGGCATTTTTACAAGAAATTTTGAGGTATGTAGAATTGAAAGAATATCAAAAGACAGTTCCTTCTATTGCCGTTTATTATGCTTATTATCAGGCGTTTAAGAATGGAAAGGGAAGTTTTGAGACTTTGCGAAATCTTGTTGAGAAATATAACGGACTGTTCCCAATACAAGAAATGCGGGATATTTATCTAATGCCGATTAATTTTGGCATAAAGGAATTTAATAGTGGTAAAAAACACTATCTTCGAGAGGTATTTAACCTGTATAAACAAGCTTTGAAATATGGCATTTTCTTAGACAATAATGTTCTTTCTCATTACACCTATGGTAATATAAATTCGGCGGCATTAGGGCTAAAAGAATTCAGTTGGGCGGAGGACTTTTTACAAGAGTACAAGTCCTTTTTAGACCCCAGAAATCGGGATAATGTATACCAATACAATTTAGCGATACTCTACTTTCGAAAACCAGATTATGCGAAAGCGATGGACTTTTTGCAGACGGTTGAATTTACTGATTTGATATACAATATTGAGTCGCGGCGAATGTTGTTGAAAATATATTTTTCATTAGGAGAGGAGGACGCTTTGTACTCTTTGTTGGAGTCTTTTAAACGCTTCATTTATCGTCAGAAAGATTTGGGCTATCATCGAGATAGCTTTTTGAATTTGATACGATTTTGTGGTCGATTATTAGCCTTATCTCCAAGTGATAGAGTAGGGCGACAAAAATTGTTGGAGGAAATTGAGGCGACAACGGATGTCGCTGATAAAGAATGGCTTTGTGAAAGTATTGCTGTCATTCCGCACCGTTTCTAAATAAGTACAGTCTGGAACGACCATGATACTTTACAAGAATTGTTGTTTTAAAAAAGAAAATTGCTATTTTAGCCGTTCAATTGAAAATAATAAGGTCTAAGTCATATTTGACCGACAACTGACAACCGACAACTGTCAACTAATATATGAAAGAAATTAAGAAAAAATCATTTTGGCAGCGTCCTGAGGGAGTAGCAGGAGGAGTATTCCTCGGCGGTATTGCGATTGGATTAGGAGCGTTACTGGTCAATTTGGATTGGAATTTAATCTTCCAAAGTACGGCTGGTTTAGCGACGACGATTGGTGTTTTGGCGACAGTACTTTATCTCGTATTTGACCCGAAAATGCGGAATCTAGTTTGGTATATGTACAAATCTGTGATGCGTTGGATTACAGGTTTATTTGTGACGATTGACCCGATTGGTGTATTGAAAAGCTATGTTGATAGTTTGAAGGATAATTTATTGAAAATGCGTAAGCAAGTCAATCAATTGCGTGGCCAGATGCATAAGTTGAAAGAGACGATTTTTAATAACGAAAATGAAATCAAAGCCAATCTCGAAATGGCTGCTAAAGCTAAGAAATTGGATGACCGTACTCAGCTTATCTTAGCTTCACGTAAGGCGGGACGTATGAAAGAGAGTAATGCAAAGTTGCAAGCATTGTACACGAAAATGGAAGTGATGTATCGCGTCTTGAATAAAATGGAGCAAAACTCGACCATTTTGATGGAAGATGTGAAAGACCAAGTAATGGTCAAAGAGCAAGAGCGCAAAGCGATAACTGCCTCTCACAGCGCCATGCAATCTGCGATGAGTATCATCAAAGGAGATAAAGATAAGAAGGCAATGTTTGACCAAGCATTAGAAACTATAGCAGATGATGTAAGTCACAAAGTGGGAGAAATGGAGCGTTTTATGGATGTAACTTCTAATTTTATGGAAAGCGTGGACTTGCAGAATGGCGTTTTTGAAGATGAAGGGCTCAGAATGCTCGAACAGTGGGAAAAAGAGTCAGATAATTTACTTTTACTGGATGGAGAGAAAGAGTCTCTTTTAGACTCTGCATATAGCGGGGAGGATGTTTTAGATTTAGATTCTCCTGTAGCTAAGCCTGTGGAAAGAACAGATGGGAACCAGTATGATAGTTTGTTTGATTAACTAATATCTTATCCCGAAACGCAGATTTCGGGATAAGATAAAGGAATACTAATACTGTACTTTCACTAACTTTAAGCGATTCCGCGATTCACTTGGTACTATTACGACATCCGCTGATATCTGCAAAGCATCTTTAAAACGTAGACGTATTTTCTGATTTTCTGTACTCATCACGCTGTTACGTGTAAATTTGCCGTTTCCTTTAAGTATATACTCACTTACAGTATTTTCGTATTGAATTTCATCATTAAAAAGTAAACGAAGAGAAGAGGCTGTTTTTGCTAAAAAGTAAGAAGAATAAACTGCATCATCATCTTGAGAATATTGCTTTTTGTGTAGTACTTCTTTCCAATGTTGTTCGCCTGTAGGATGATAAGAAATGACAAATAAATCATCATAAAAATAATCAGTGATATAACGTCCACCATAAGAACTAGTCACAGTACCAAGGCTTCCACGTGGATTTCCATAACCTCTATCTAGGTGACGATTTTGTTCGCCAATTATTAATATCCCCCCGTCTCTCCGCAAAACAATTTCCTGAATACTAGTTTCGGTAATTCCTCTATTCTTCTTGTTTTTCATTCCTTTTTCATTCTCTTCCATAAGAGTAAAAACAAATGCGTCGTCAAAAGGATGGTAATGAAGTTTAGGCTCTTCGGGGGTGTTTAACTTGAAATTAGTGTAAAAAGAACCTCGCGCCCAGGCTGAACTTTCGTCAGAATATAAACCTCCCGCCACTAATTTTTTATTTAGATTGTCATATTCAAAGCGAACATCGTAACGAAGATACTTTGTCATCGGTATAGACTTACTAATTACAGGTCCAGCATTAAGTCTATAGATTTCAAAGCGGTGTTCTTTCAATTGTGTGCGACGATTATCACGTTCATAAATGAGGTAGAAATTACCAGCATTATCTGTTAAAATTTCTCGAAAGTCTCTATTCCAACTGCTTTCTTGACTTTCAAAACTCTTCTCCCAAATTAACTTCATTTTCTTTATATCAAAAGAAATAGCTTTTACGTCTGATTGATTTTCAACTTCAAAAAATACAATTTTAGATTTATCATCCGAGGGAAGTGCTTGTAAATCAGGTGTGTAAAACACTGACCCAAAATCCTTTACAATCACACTATCAATCAGATTTGCGGCGGGGTCATACTTATGAGCCTTGAGTATCGTATGTCCTTTCCTTTTAAAATGATAAAATATACAGAAACTCTCTTTATCTGCAACTACATCTACTATCTGAGGTCTACGTTTATCTAAAAGTAATTCTTTTGTCCAAGTTGCTCGCATCTTATCGTTGAATGCTTGTACTTCAAAACGTGCAGTACGGTCTCGAAAAAGGAGCAAGTTTCCTTTCATCTCGCCTATAATATTAAAACCTAAATCATTGCGAATGGATAAATCATCAGAAACAGTAATGACCTGCGCGGACAAATTGCCGAAAAAAGAGAAGAGGAAAAGAAGGAGTATTTTACTTCGCATTTTATGATAGTTGTCGGTTGACTGTTGATAGTTGACGATATAGTTGTTTATTTATTTTGGTTCTCCGTCAAATCGTGTGAAAGTGACAG
>CAZQTE010000150.1:0-11899 GCA_964595615.1 uncultured Saprospiraceae bacterium | reverse complement strand
AAATGTTCAATGGTAAAATATTGATTATCAGTAAAATATAAGTGGGAAGTCCGAACAAGATGTGTTTCTATTGAAGTACAAAAGTAAAAAATATTCTCTGATTTTACATTGTTGGTAAAAATAAAAAGTATTATTGTGAAAGGATTGCTGTAATTCTTTCTAAATCCTAATACTAAAAACTATACAAAACCATCCAAAGCATGTTAGATAATATAGATATCGCCAAAGTCCTTTTCTTAGATATAGAATGCGTTTCCGCTACAGAAAAATATACTGACCTCAGTGAAGAAATGCAATACCTTTGGAAATTAAAGGCTGCCACAGCACTAAAACGCTATGGCGAAAAAATCAGCGACGAAGATGCAGAAGGTGCTTATGTCGAAAAGGCAGGTATCTATGCTGAATTTGGTAAAATTATCTGTATCTCTGTAGGTATCGTTTTTCGGGACAAGGATAAAAGTCTCAAGTTACGCCTCAAGACATTTGCTAATCATGATGAAAAAAAACTACTAGAGGATTTTAACAAAATGCTTGCTCAATATTATCCTGATCCTAGCAGAATGTATTTTTGTGGGCATAATATCAAAGAGTTTGATATACCTTATATGTGTCGTCGGATGATTATCAACTATCTCAAATTGCCGCCAACAATGAATATCGCAGGCAAAAAACCTTGGGAGACAAAGCATCTACTGGATACTATGGAACTCTGGAAATTTGGTGACCGTAAATCTTGGACTTCTCTTAAGCTCTTAGCTGGCGTGCTAGGTTTCCCTTCGCCTAAAGATGATATTGACGGTAGTGAAGTTGGTCGTGTCTATTGGGCAGATAAAGATTTGGAACGTATTGGCATTTATTGTGAGAAAGATGTATTGGCGACGGTACAGCTATTTTTGAGATATAAACTGATGCCATTATTGGAAGAAGAACAGGTAAGTTCGGCTACCAAATGGGATGAAATTGAAGATGAGCAAGCAGCAGGAATTGTTGTTAATAGTGAAGAAGAAAAGCAAGTCGAAGAGTCAAATGAAGATGAAAAAATAGCAGATGTTACAGTAGTAAATGAAGAAGAAATACCTAAAGAGGAAAAGAAGAAGAAGGGAAAGAAATAGTTTCTAATCCAAATATTTAATCACATAATCCAAGGGGTAGTGGTGAAATTTCACCGAACCACTCGGAAAAGTCAATCTCACTTCGGGATTGACTTTTTTCGTAATAGCTTTGGTATCAAAAGCTAAATGTCCATTCTGTGCCATGAAATCTTGAAAACTTGACTCAATCACCATTTCGATATGTTCCCAGCCCTCAGCATAAAATCGTCCTGCTTTTGGTGCGGGCAATTCTAAAAGATAGATTTTTTGCTCTTTAAAAATAAAAGCTTCATCAAATTTGAAAGTTGCGATAGGGCGACTTCCAATTGGTTTTTCTGTGAGAATTTCGCCGTGTTTAGATAGTTCATTTTTGAGTTCTAGGTAACGTTCTTCCGTTTCCACTCGATAGCAAATATGGTCAATGACTAAATCCGAAAAATCGGCATTCGTATCCTTCATTTCTGCAAAAAGACTCTGCAAAAAGGGGAGGGGAGAAGGCAATATTTTATGAGTTGGATGTGGCATTTTTTACTATTTTTCGCAAAAATAATCGTTCTTTGACAAAACCCGTGATAGGAAAAAAATAAAAAACTAAAATCAAAATAACCACTTGATTTTTTATTTTTTTCATATCACATGTTACGGGATTTGTTAGAGAACAAAAATAATAAAGCCATAATTAAGAAGCCAAGTCCAGCTAAAATTAAAAATAACCACGAATTATTTCGCTCTAAAATAACTGTATTATCTGAACCCGAATAAGTCAAGCCCGCCCAATAATAAGGAGATTGAAAAAGAGCATCTCCATTTTGTAGAAACTCTTTTTTCGCTAAATGTAAAGCTTTACTCTTGCTGGTTTTATCATCTAAATTTGCATAAAATTGGGACAAAATATCGCCCGTAGATTTTTCATTCACACGCCACAAACTAGAGATGATACTTTTCGCACCCGCATAAGTAAATCCTCGATTTAAACTCAAAACTCCCTCGCCTTTTTTGACTTCACCCAAACCCGTTTCACAAGCAGAAAGAATAACCAAATCATTATTAAATTCCGTAGAATATAACGAACTTAAATCCAATTTCTCATCAGCAAAAAATATCTCAGGATTTCCATTTTGACCTTTCTCTCTTGCGTGTGTAGACAGATGTAAGAATTGATAATTAGTAGCATTTTCTAAAAAGAAATTTTTAGTAGCTTCACTGCCTTTTGTAAATAAACCTTGCCCGTTTTTCTTAGCTCTATTTAACTCTTCGCCACTGTAATTCAAGGCAAGAGAGTCATTAGATTCTGCAAAAGGTGCCATTCCTAAAGTTTTAATCTTTTGATTATCAGTGGATTGTTGGTTTTTTAAAATGTTGATAGAATAAGCGTAGCGAATATTTGTTTGTTGTAAAAGATAATCAGAATTGCTACTTGAACTTGCTTTACTTTTTAGCGCATCGAATGGCAATACGTTTAAGAAATCATCAGGAAGTAAAACCAGTTCTTCGGGAAAATCGCCATTAGGGAAAAGAGGATTTAATAGTAATTCATAGACTTGAAATGCTAAATCATTATAGGCTTCGGGATTGTTAATGATGATGTTGGGTGAGCTAAATTGTTGAAGATAACTTTTGATTAAATCGTCCGTTTTTTCGTCGCGCGTGATGCGTGTCAATTTCGATTTACCTGCTCCGAAACGCATGGTATAGATATGATTTTCGCCGTAGAAGAAGTGTATGTATTCGGTTGGATTGGAGTAGGAATAAACTTCTCCGCTTTCTTCCAGTTTAGGAACTGAAATTTTGTATCGCGTAGCATAATATTTTGGATATTCTTTGGATAAGAACTTTTGAAATTCTTCCAATTCATTATTGGTTTGGACATAGTTAGGATGCTGTGTTTTATCTTTTGATGCAGCCTCTCGCGCGGCATCCGAAGCTTGCAATAAAGCTATTTCACGTTCTGCTAGACTATCTGGTAGTAGTTGTCTCGCGTCTGCTGCATTGAGCGCATCTAAGAGTAAAACTGATTTACTTTTTTCAAAGAAATAAAAAGCCTGTTTTGTGTTTTTTTCCTGATAAGCTAAAGCCAATGCTTTTTCGTAAAGTCCATGCGTTTTTTCGCGCCAAAATAGTTTAGAACCTGCTTCTGAATGATTTTTACGCATGATATTGATGAGGTGATCTGCCGTTATGAAGGTCTGTAAAGCGATGCCTATCTCCTTTAGTGCGGCTAGGGATTCGCCTTTCTTTTCTAAAGCATAAAGCAAATCTACTTTGCGAGAACAAAACTTTAATTGTGTGTTATTGGGTTGAGCGGAGAAATTTTCTGTTTTGAAGTCAGTTAGAAAATGATTCATCGCTGTATGATAATATTGGGTAGCCTGTGTGAAATTTCCTTCTTGAAAATGTGTATCACCAACATTACAAAAGTATGCGCCTTTGGAAGGGTGATAATTATTGCCATACAGTTGTTCTTTTATTTTTGGAGATTTTGCAAAGTAGTTAAGTACTTCTGAATGATTTTTTTGATTATTAGTAATTATGTCTTGTACATATTGAATAGACTCTTTTTTTTCTAATGTGTTGGAGTGTGAAATATCATTATCAAAACTCTTACTTTTTTGAGAGAAAATAATTAAAGGAAAAAAGAGTATTAAAAATGATAGGTAAGTACGCATAAAAGTATCGGTCTATGAATGATTTCTGTTTGAGAAAGATTGAAAGAATTATTGATTTACACAAGGTAAGGGGCATTTAAATAATGTTCAAACTGTATGGGTTATTTTTTTAAACTCAAACAGCTTCTCAAAATGAGAAAAAAAGATATGAGAATATAATTTGCTGTAAGTCAGTTGTTTATGTTGTGTTTTTGGTTTGATTTTCATTTCGATTTTAATTAAAAAGCGTATCTTGTGCACATGAAACTATGCGAAGAATAACTATTTTATTGGAGTACGAAGTCAAATCACGTAGTTTTAGGACTTTATATTTTAGACTATATTTGACAATCTACACAGTACATGATATTATGGATGAAAAGGACTACATTGAATTAAATAAATATCTGGCGGGAGAACTATCAGAAATGGAGTATAATGCCTTTGCGGAAAGGATAAAGAATGAACCAGAATTGCAAAAAGAAGTGGCTTGGCAACAAGAAACATCTGCTTTTTTGCAAAGAAAGGAAGGGGTGGAAAATCTGAAAAACACCTTTTCAAATATAGAAAATGATTTTTTTAAAGAGGAGAAGCCAAAAACAAAAGTCGTGAATATGGCGCGTCGAAAATGGTTAGGTCTTGTTGGTGTAGCGGCGGCGGCAGCTTTGCTGTTCTTTATTTTTAACCCTTTTAATTCCCCTGATTTATACCGACAATATTCTAATCCAACTGCAATTTCACTGGTAGATAAAAGTGATGTGATTAATAATGCACGAGAAGCTGAAATGGCATTTAACGCTGGAGATTATAAAAAGGCTTATGCTTTTTTAAGTTCTTATTTGTCTAAGAATAGAGAAGATATGCAAGCATACTTAGCCAAAGGAATTGCTGCAACAGAGATTGGAAACTATAAGGAAGCAGAACAAATTTTGCAAAATATTAGTAATGGAAAGACGCTGCTAAAGCAGGAAGGAACTTGGTATTTGGCATTGATGTATCTGAAAAAAGGAGAAATAGAAAAAGCCAAATTACAATTACAAAAAATACCCGCAGCAAATAATCGCTATGAAAAAGCTAAGTCTTTATTACAAGATTTGAATGAGTAAGAGTACATTCAAAATTCTTCATTCAAAATTCATAATTACTAAGTGAAAATATCCGGCTTTACCTTCATCCGCAACGCTATTATCTACGACTATCCAATAGTCGAAGCTATCCAGTCTATTCTCCCAATCTGCGATGAAGTCGTAGTCGCCGTTGGCAAATCAGAAGACGCCACCTTAGATTTAATCAAATCCATCAATCCACAGAAAATAAGAATCATCGAAACCGTCTGGGATGATAATTTGCGCGCAGGCGGAAAAGTCTTAGCGGATGAAACGGATAAAGCTTTTAAAGCAATTTCACCTGATTCAGATTGGGCATTCTACATACAAGGCGATGAAGTAGCGCATGAGGATGATTTAGAAAAAATAAAAGCAGGAATGTTACGCTGGAAAGACGCTCCGAAAGTGGACGGATTACTCTTCAATTACCGACATTTTTATGGTTCGTATGATTATATCGGTACGAACTCTCGTTGGTATCCGCACGAAATCCGCATCATTAAAAATCGTCCAGATATTTTTTCTTATCAGGATGCACAAGGATTTAGAAAAGGGGAGAATGAAAAACTAAATGTCAAAGTCATTGACGCATACATTCATCATTACGGCTGGGTCAAAGAACCAGAAGTTCAACAAAAAAAGCGCGAAAACTTCAATAAATACTGGCATTCAGACGATTGGATGGAAAAGAATGTGCATGCAAAAAATGATTTTACTTACGAAGAAGAAATGCACTCTTTAACCCGATTTAAAGGAACACATCCGAAGGTTATGCAAAAACGAGTCGCTGCAAAAAATTGGAAATTTGACCATGATATATCGGTCGATAGGACGAGTTTGAAAGAAAAACTAAAGGCAGGAATAAAGAAATATACGGGCTTGGATTTTAGCTATAGAAATTACCGGATTCTAAAATAAAACTTTCTCCACTCTTAAATTTATCAACCAATTTAAGAGCGAAGAAAGTTTCCCCTTTAGGGAATATTAAGGGGTCTTACAAAACGACCCTTACAAAGCATTCAACTCCTCAACCACACGCTCCGCCAACTCAAATGCCGTACTCTGTGAAATCGAAACCCGCTTTACAGGCGAATCCCAAGTCTCTGCCAATGCCGCTTGCACATGATAATTACCACCCGCATCACGCTCACAATACACGCCCAAAGGCATTTGGCAACCACCTTGGAAAAGATTTAAAACCTTACGTTCGATATTTGTCACTGCTGCTGTATCCGCATTGTGTAGCTTTTTCATCAAGCGACGGACATTCTTATCATCGGTACAAGTTTGCCAAGCCAATACACCCTGAGCTGGCGCAGGCACCATTTCTTTCGGATGTAATTTAACCACCTCAAATTCTGACATATCAATCTCCAAACGAGATACCCCAGCTGCCGCTAACAAAATCGCATCAAAGCCACCGTCACGTAATTTCTGCAAACGTGTAGGCACATTACCTCGAATATCGACCAAACTTACATCTGGACGAAAATCCAACATCTGCGCCTTACGACGAGCAGAAGAGGTTCCAACCACTGCATTTTTCTTTAATTTTAAAACTTTATCCGCCACACAATCCTTACGTATAATTAACCAATCCGCAGGATTTTCACGATAAGAAACCGCCGTAATTGACAAACCTTCTGGTGAAGTCGTTGGCATATCTTTCATCGAATGGACCGCCAAATCTACATCGCCACGCAATAAAGCATCTTCGATTTCTTTTGTAAAGAAACCTTTACCTTCCATTTTTGCGAAACCAATATTTTGGATTTGGTCACCGCGTGTCTTGATGATAACGAGTTCGACTTCTACCTCCAACTCTTCCAAAAGACGTTTGGTGTAGTGTGCTTGCCAAAGTGCAAGCTTACTGCCGCGTGTACCGATTTTTATTTTCAATGTACTAGAATCTTTGTTGATAATTTTTTCGAAGTACAAAGGTAGTTTTTTAAGAGTTCAAATGAAGATGTAAAAGGTATATTTTACGTAAATCAGATAAATAGATAAAATCTTATGGTTGGGAATAATTTTTGCTAAGACTAACAAGACCCTCCCTTCATTATTTTGTCTTCCGAGAAACTACCAAACAAATAAAAGTTGAATCATCTAAGAATTAATACTATAAGTAAGCAATCAGCAGACTCTCTTGAAAAGGAAAGAACTGCCCTTTTTGATATTCTCGTCAATCAAAACGAAAATGGAATATTTTACTTAGAGAACGATATCTTAGTTTATACCAATGATGCCTTTGCCAAGGTTCTAAATATTTCAAAAACACTAAGTCAAACAAAATCGATCTTGTCTTTTCTAAAGGGAAAGAACAAGGAGAAAATGGAATATGGATTAAGTTCTTTATTAGATGCTGAGAAGGATGAGTTTAGCAGCGATTTCTTATTTGAAAATGAACGAGGCGAACAATCATATTTTTCTATTCAATTAAAAATTCATACGCGTGAACTTGATAAATTGACCATAATTGGATCTTTACATGACATTACTGCAAGAGTTTTAAGAAATAAAAAAGCGCAGGATAGTAAAGCAATGTTTGATGCCTTGTATACGAATATTGTGGATGGAATTATGATTTATGATTATAATAAGGAAACGATTATAGACTGTAATACTGCTGCGGTTAAAATCTTTGGACACAAAACGAAAGAGGACTTTTTGAAACGCAATCGTTTTCAATTTGTCCCAAAGACATCAAATTTTTTCCCCAGAGATGAAGACATGCATGAAGCTACTAGAGACCATGGCATTCGTGTCAGAAATGGAGAAGCATTTAAGACTCCAGGTATATTTGTAAAGGCGAATGGAGATCACATGATTGTCCATGCGACGGTTGTTCCTACTTTTCGTGCTTATGGGGAGGCTTTTATTGTTTTTCAGGATAGTACTCAGCGAGTCTTGGCCAAAAAAACACAGCGTAAATTAGAGAAAAGATATCGTGAAATTTTTGATAATTCTCATGAAGGAATTGTCTACATGAATGCGAATACTTTTACGCCTATTTTGTGTAATCAACAAAGTATGAAACTCTTTGGCGTTAGTTCTTTTGAAGAGTTTTCTCGATTAAACCCTAACGAATATATTGTAGATGAAAAACTTATCGAAGGACAAAGACCTATCGAGTTTTATGCATCTAAGATGAGGGAAACTGTAGAAATAGGAAGAACAGAATCTGTGTATCGTATCAAAAGTCAAACAGGTAAAATCATCCGAGCTTCGATAGTAATGATATGTGATAATCGAGATAGAAAGGACCCGAAAGTTATTTGTTTTATACGTGATGTAACAAATTTGCACGAAGCGAGAGTAGCTATAAATGAAAAAAATGAAGAGTTAGAAAAATATATTACGGCAAATTTACAGTTAGAAAATTTTGCTTATTTTGCTTCACATGATTTGCAGACACCTCTGCGTTCAATAGTTAGTTTTACTCAATTATTAAATCGTAGTTTAAAAGGAAAAATTTCGAAAACGGAGCAAGAATACATGGATTTTATTATTGCTTCTAGTAAGAATATGCGGAATTTGGTAAATGATTTATTGTCATATTCACGTGTGAATACTACGGGCATTAATCTGGAAGAAGTTAATGTTGAGGATTTACTTAATCAACTTTGTTTGGAGTTGACATCTGTCATTGAAGAGAAGAATGCGTCTATTGATTTGACAAATCTGACTTGCAATATAACCGCAGATGGTACAAAACTGAGACAGGTTTTTCAAAATTTAATTACAAATGCCCTCAAGTTTTCAGATGTCGAGAAATCACCAGAAATAAAGATAGACTGTCAAGAAAAAGAGTGCTATTGGCAGTTCTCTGTAGCTGACAATGGAATTGGTATTGATCCTGATTTTCAGGAGCGCATCTTCTTACTTTTTAAACGTTTACACAACAATAATGAGTATGAAGGAACTGGGATTGGTTTAGCTATGGTAAAGAAAATAGTGGAGCAGCATAAGGGTAAGATTTGGTTAGAGTCTATGGTAGGTGAGGGGGCTACTTTTTATTTTACGGTGAAGAAGTAGTAAAATTTAGCTTTTATAATAGCGCAACTAAAATTCCCAAAATTCCCAAAAAAAGACAAAGTGGAGAAAAGAATTTCGTATCCACTTTCCCAAATTCCGTATCCTTAATTTTCTTAAAAAATCCCGCATATTTAAAATCTCCAAGGGCGCGTAGTAAGAAAATAGCAGGAATAATCCATTAGACTTTATGAATGAGATTTGAGCGGTTTTAAACTTGCTCTTTTATCCTTATTTTTCGTTAAAAATGCTCGCTAATGAACAACATTATCTGTGCTTTTGCCTCAAATAAGAATACTGAGCACGATGAAAATCGAAAATAAAATAAGTAACGACAAAACAATAAGTCCGTCATCTGGACAGGTCAAATTTCCCTCATTTTTCACTTCAAATCGCTCAAAGTATCAACAATTATCGCGCTTTGAAGTCAAAACTGAGAAAAATTATACACTGTCCAACTTGACGGACTTATTATTTCGTCGTTACTAAGAGAAAAAAGTATTGTCATCGGACTTGAATTTTACTGAGAAAATATTTCCTCCACATTTTTAAACGCTTTAAATTCAATTGGATTTCCACTAAAATCTTGTGTAAAAAGCGTCAACTGCTCGCCTTTTTGACCCGCATAGCGCGTCTGTGGTTTGATGATAAAATGCGCGTTCGCTTTCTCTAATTTTGCCTGCACATCTTCAAATTGTTCCACTGATAAAATACAGCCAAAATGAGGTATTGGAACTTGCACATCATCGACCTTGCCACAGAAGTCTTGTTCTGGTATATTAAGACTGATATGTGCGGAGAGTTGATGTCCAAAGAAATCAAAATCAATCCAAGTTTCGGTAAACCTGCCAGGCGCGCAGCCGAGGATATTAATATAGAAATCACGCGTAGACTCGATGTCTTTTACTTTGAAGGCGTAGTGAAATGGATTCATAATAAAATGTAAAATGTAAACTCAAGTATCAAAATCAAATTCAAAAGTACGCTAAAATTTGAATTTATATTTGCATTTAAAAATTTCAGAGCCGTTTTTTTCTAATTGTGAGCGTATTAGATTTTGTAGCGAATATGTTTGAGTCTAACATCTAATGTCCAACATCTAATATCTATAACTCATTAACCGTTTTTTTGTAAACATCCGCTTGCTGCAAAATCTTTTCCTTTTCCTCAATATCCATTTTATCCCAAACGCGATACATCATCGCCATGCGGAAATTTTTGCCCAATTTATCGCGATGTCTCTCAAAAAAATCCCAATATAAACTATTAAACGGACAAGCTTTTGGACCGTACTTAATTTTTCTATCATATTGACATTGATTGCAATAATCGCCTTGTTTGTGGATGTAATTGGCGGAAGAAATATAAGGTTTAGTACCCACAATGCCACCGTCTGCAAATTGACTCATGCCCCGCGTATTCGTCACCTCCACCCAATGCAAAGCATCTATGTAAATACCAAGATACCACTCGTCCAATTCATCAGGATGTACGCCTAAAAGCAGCGCAAAATTTCCCGTCACCATGAGGCGTTGGATGTGATGCGCGTAGGCACGGTCTAAACTTTGTTCGACAGCATGATTGAGGCAAGTCATTTTCGTTTTACCCGTCCAAAACCAATCGGGCAAAGCCGCTTGATGATTAAAATAATTCATCTTATCATAGCCAGGCATCTTCGCCCAATATACGCCGCGCATATACTCTCGCCAGCCAATTATCTGCCGTACAAAACCTTCAATCTGTGAAATGTCAATGGTGTCCTGTCGCTTATGAAATTCCTCAATACACCGCTGCACGACTTCCAATGGACTAATCATTTTTGTATTCATCCCGAAAGACAAACGGCAATGAAAAAGCGCGTAATCCCGCGTCGTCAAAGCATCCTGATAGTCTCCAAAAAGATGCAATCGATAGCGACAAAATTCTTCTAAAAGTTCCAAACACTCCGCGCGGGAAGTGGGCCAGATAAAGTCTTTTTTGTCAATATTTCCAATGGTTGTGATGCCTTTTTCTTTGAGCATATCCACAATTTCTGTCACATCTTTATGCCAATGTAATGGTGGCGGAATGGTAATTTTCTTGGGTAATTTCTTTCGATTAGAAGCGTCGTAATTCCACTTGCCAGTTAAGGGTGTTTTTCCGTCAGGTTCCATTAGTATCTCATATCTCTTACGAATGGAACGATAAAAGTTTTCCATTAAATAAGTCTTCTTCCCCTCAAAAAAATCCTTTAAATACGCGCGCTCCGTCATGAAGTGTTCGCTATCAAAGACTTGCGTTTCAATGCCACATTCTTGTGCGAAAGCTTTTAATTCTACATCCAAACGCCATTCATCAGGCAGTTGATATTCAAATTTTTGAATGTTGTATTTTTTGATTAATGCGGCTAAGTTATTGGGAAAGGATTGGAGATTTTCTGTAGTGTCAAGATTAAAATAAAGAACAGAATGCCCTTTTGCTTCAAGGCTTTTTGCAAAATTACGCATGGCAGAGAAAAAGCCAACGACCTTTTGGATATGGTGCTTGGTATAGTTCGTTTCAGTCAAACACTCCGCCATAAAATAGAGCGTGTCTGCGTCTTTTGTGTCAAACCAAGAATGATTTTCGTTGAGTTGGTCGCCGAGAATGAGGCGTAATTTTGTGTAGGACTTTTTCATGGAGGGGTAACAGGGGAGGCGGGGGAATGTTGAAGGAAATTAGAATAATAATATATCTGGAGGATGTAATCCTCTATCTCGAAATACTTCACGTAAATTCCTGATAGATTGCTGATTCATATCTAAGAGTTGAACCGTAGCTTTTCCTTTTGCTGTTTTTCCAACTATGTCAAGGAAATTTTCACTCCAAGCAAAGTGTTCATTCCACTTGTCGTTTCGCGGATGAAATATAGAGACTAAATTTTTTGTTTCTGGGTCTATTGCTTTAACTTTGTCAGACTTATTTCCATTACAATGACCACAGGCTGAAGCTAAATTGATTAAATCATCTGTTCCGCCTTTTGCTAAAGGTAAGATGTGTTCACAAT
>CAZQTE010000149.1:0-11906 GCA_964595615.1 uncultured Saprospiraceae bacterium | reverse complement strand
AGAAAGCGGAGGTCGAGTGTGGCGGGTTTGATGCGGTATTGGGGGAAGAAGGTTAGGTAATCTTTAAATAAACTTGATATGAGGATACCAATATGTATAGTTATTTTGCTTTTCCCATTTAAGCTTTTCGGACAATTCGAAATAGATAGGTTTTCTCTTTTAGAAAACAATGTCAAAGTTTTAAAACTGAGTAAGCATGAGTTTTATAAATACTCATTCGAAGATAACTTAATTATTGAAGAAGACTATACCATGCCATCGTTTGAGGGAAAATTGGTTAGGAATTATTATTATTCTGAATTTGACAAACCAGATTCTATCGAGATACTGGAAATCTATACTGACACCACTTTTAGGTCATTAGAACAATATACTTATTATGAAAATGGCAATTTAAAGAAAGTTCAATTCGGAAATAATTTAAAAGAGTCAATTATTTCAATTGATTCGTTCCAATACGATGCACTTGATAGAATAGATACCGTTTTTCATTTCAGTAATAAAGTGGAAACTATCTTTGGAACAAAGCGAATAGATGAACTAAAATTATATTCATCGACAAAGTACTTTTACAATGATAAATCGCAAAAAATTAAAGAATTTTCGCTTTCCTACTCAAACCAAGACTCCACTCTTTTCAGTTATGATGCTCAAGGAAAATTGATGAGAAAAATCGAATTCATAGGTAGAAGAGTTGTAGGATGTAAGGTTAATGAAGATAAATTCACCAACATTACAGAATATACATACAACCCAAATGGACTGGTCAAAAAAGCAAAAAGTTACTCTCTCTTTCAATATCCTAATGGCAAAGTAAAACGAAGAAATAGATTCACGCTTCGTAGAAAATACGAGTTTCATGATTTCTAATTTCAACATTATTATATCATTCTAACATAAAGAAAAATTTATTCCTCAAAATGTATCTAAAAAATTTCCTCTTCCTACTCATCATATGTGTAAGCGCATGCACCTCCGACAACTGCATTTTCCCAGACACTCCAATTCCACCAGCAGGTTACACCATAAATAAGATAGGACTCATCGAAGATATCAACCCTTCTCAATCAGCCGATGAATTCCAAATGATCAATAGTACGGTAGGTTACGCCCTGAAAAATGAGATTGAAGATAAACGACTTTTTAAAACAGAAGACGGGGGCGCAAATTGGAATTCTACGGTCATTCCCTTCAATTTTTCTATCGAAAGCATGCTTTTCACCGATGAAAACAATGGATATATCACTCATCAAGGCGATGACAGTGGCGCATTTATCTTAAAAACAACAGACGGAGGGACGACTTGGGAAAATTTAGCCTTCCCCGAATTTCCCACTCATTTTAGAAATTTAGTAAAGGACAACAACAATAATCTTTATGCTATTTTGGGAGGTCTTGGACTATATACTGCGCTAGTAAAGTCTACTGATGCAGGTCTTTCGTGGAATGAAATCTATAATGTTGAGGATACTTTTTTGTCTCTCCTTACTGCTGTCGATGACCGTCTTTATTTCAAACAAAGTAGTGATAAATTACAGGTTACGGATTTGGAAGGCACTGTTTTACAATCTATTCCCGTCGAAGGTAATGAACAACTTAGTGTGATTGATGAAAATAATATTATCGTTGTTAATCAGTACCAAGTCCATAAGACAACGGACGGCGGGGCAACTTGGATTAAGATATTTGACAATGCAGCGCGTGTTATTGACTTTTCTGAAACCAACGGACTTTTGATGCTACTGAATAAGGATTACTGTGGTGATAATCCAAATGAATTATCTGCTTTTGGACTCGGAACGGTGAATGGTACGACTTTGGAAGAGTCGGAATCCATGATAGATTTTGAGACTTGGACTTTAGAAAATATCCAAAAAATTGGAGAAGGACACTATCTTTTAAAACGTGGTAATGATATTTTTGAGTTGAAAAAACTGTAGTAAAATGGCGTATCAAATTCAAAAACAAGCTGAATTTGATACGCCTCTCCCCTACTCCATCAAACTATCATAGATCTGTATCTTCTCAAAAAACGCCCCGCAGTCTTCTCTAAATTTATCGTGTATCGCATCCACCTGATACGCTTCGTGCCCCGCTGCGTCCGCGCATTCGACAATAATCATCGCGTCATAAGTATTATCAACAACATCTCGTGGCGTTCCAGCAGCTTTTCCTAAGCGGAAATTGATAACATCTTTAATCTCTCCTAAAGTCTTTACTCCTGTGTAAAATTTCGCAGTTTGTTCTTGTGTCAAATCTTCTTTCAACCAAAAATATACGACGTGGACAAATCCTGCTTTGGGTGTTTCGGCTGCGCTTTTCATCTCTGTAATTTGATTTTTTAAATTAGTGATTTCTTCCTGTAAGGCAAGATTTTCGGCATTAGAACAACTTGTCATAAAGCTACCAAGTAGTAGTAAAAAGAGTAGGTTTTTCATTGATTGCGTTTTGATAATAAAAAAGCAAAGCTAATAATAAAATTCATCTCATAAAACAAGTTCTCCATTCATCACGTATCCTAATACGTTTATCCCAAGTCAGGCAACTAATCTCAAACTACCCTGTTCTTAATTTTATTAATACACCTCACTGTTAACTAAAAAACTGAAGTATGCTCAAAACTATATCTACACTATTTTTCACCTTCCTAAGTTTACTCACTTTTGCGCAATCAGGCACTATAAAAGGTAGCTTGCAAGACGAAAAGCAAGAAGCTGTTCTTTTCGCGAATATTGCACTGCATAATGCTGCGGATAGCGCCTTGGCAAAAGTCGAAGTTAGCGATGAAACAGGAAATTTCGTCTTCAATAATATCGCTGCAGGTGATTATTTCTTAAAAGCTTCTTATGTCGGTTTAGCTGACTTAAATCAGGCAGATGTCGTAGTAAAAAATGGCGAAACCTTAGATTTAGGCATTTTGACTTTCCCTACTTCCGCTATTGAATTAGAAACAGCGACGGTAAAGGCTGACCGCGTCATGGTAGAAGTAAAAGCCGACAGAACGGTATTCAATGTAGATGGAACCATCAATAGCACAGGCAGCGACGCAATAGAATTATTGCGAAAAGCACCTGGCGTTACCGTCGATAACAACGAAAATATCAGCGTACTCGGGCGCGCAGGCGTACTGGTGTATGTAGATGGGAAACGCCTACCTTTATCAGGTGACGACCTCAATACCTACATGAGAAATTTACCTGCTGACCAGATTGATAAAATCGAAATTATCACCAACCCTGGCGCGAAATACGAAGCAGAAGGTAATGCTGGCATCATTGACATTCGCCTCAAAAGAGATAAATCATTGGGCGCAAATGGTTCAGTACGAGGAACTTACAGCAAAGGACGCTTACATCAAGGCAACTTAAATTTCTCTGGTAATTACCGCAATAGCAAGATGAATACTTTTGCGACGGCAGGCTACGGAAATACACAACGTTTTCACGATATTACCTTTGAAAGTCAGCAGAATAATTTGTTTTTAGATGAAATTAATAACAGTCAGAATAATTCGGAAAATTTGAATTTCAGATTGGGCTCTGACTTCTTTTTGAATAAGAAAAATACTATTGGATTTTTGGTTAATGGTGGTCAATCGGCAACAGAAAACTTAGGCTTTAATGAAATTGCAATTAGTCCATTAGCAACGCGGAATGTGGACAGTGTATTGGTCGCAGATACCAAAGGATTGATGAATAATGACCGCATTTCTTATAATGTCAATTATCGCTTTGATGACGGAAAAAGTAATAAATCATTGAATGTGGATTTGGATTATGGTACATTCAAAAATGATAATAATCGCTACATTCCTAATCAATATTTTAATTCTGACAAGACAGAAATGCTTTCGCAAGTTGTCAATAATGTGAATACGGATACGAAAATTGACATATACACAGCTACGCTTGATTATGAAGCTAATTTGGCGGGTGGTAAATTTGGTATTGGAACAAAATACAGCCGTGTCATTTCTGATAATACATTTATTTTTTCTGATGAGGTAGCGGGTGTATTAGTGCAAAATGACCAATCTAGTAATATTTTCAACTATGACGAGGCAGTCATTGCAGGATATGTCAATTACAACAGAAAATTGAATGACAAATGGAGTATGTCCGCAGGTTTGCGTTCGGAAACGACAGATGCAACAGGTACTTTGGAAGCATTCGATGAGACTTTAAATGAAGACCCTGTCTTATTGAATTACACCAGTTTATTTCCAAATGCAGGACTTTCCTGGCAAGCTAATCAGATGAATGCATTCAATTTGAATGTCGGTCGTCGTATTAATCGCCCAGATTACAATGTCTTAAATCCATTTAACAATAGACTAAGTGAATTGTCTTACGAAAGAGGAAATCCACGACTAAACCCTGAAATCGTCAATAATGTAGAATTGGGCTACACACTCAAATACATGTACAATTTCAAAATTGGATATAGCAAAACGACTGACCAAATCACACGTCTAATCGGTCCTGACCCTTCTGACCCACGTGCAGGTTTTATCAGTTGGGATAATCTGGCAGAACAAACGGTCATCAGCGGTAATATCTCCGCACCTTTACAATTATCGAAAAAATGGAGTACCTACCTTAATCTAAGTGCCTCTCACATTGATAATCAAGCGGATTACGGCGAAAATGGTGTTGTTGATGTCCAAGCATTTACTTACAATATTTATATGCAAAACACGATAGAATTGCCATTAGGTATCAAGGGAGAAATCTCTGGTTACTATAATGGTCCTGGTGTTTGGGGTGGTGTATTTGAATATGAGAGTAGCTGGAGTTTAAACTTTGGCTTGCAACGCAAATTCATGCAAGATAAAATGAATGTGCGTTTGAGCGTGAATGATGTTTTCTACGAAAGTGGTTGGGACGGATTTAGTGAGTTCAACGGTTTGTATTCTGAAGGTAGCGGACGTTTTGATAGTCGTCGTGGCGCGATTAGTATTTCGTATGATTTTGGTAATCAGAATGTGAAATCAAGAAAACGTAAAACGGGTATCGAAGATGCTGCAAAGCGCGCAGGTTCATAACCGTAGCACCGTAACTCAGCCCATGCGGGTAAACTTTTCCAAGCTGAGTAGCCCGTACAGCAGGTTTCCAACCTGCATCATAAAATACAAAAAGGCGACAATCCCAGTGGGATTATCGCCTTTTTGATTTAACAACTTGGAAAAGTTTACCCGCATGGGCTGTTGTACGGACTACTCAGGTCAGAGACCTGAGTTACGGATTTACTTCACATCACTAGCAATCGAAGCCGCCAAATACTCACGGTTCATGCGTGCGATATTCGTCACAGAAATCTCTTTCGGACATTCTGCTTCACAAGCCGTTACATTTGAACAACGACCGAAGCCTTCTTCATCCATTTGGTTCACCATACCGATAACACGGCGTTGCGCCTCGATTTCTCCCTGTGGCGTTTGAGCTAAGTGCGAAACTTTTGCAGAAGTAAACAACATCGCAGAAGAGTTAGGACAAGCTGCCACACATGCACCACAACCAATACAAGCCGCTGCATTAAATGCATCCAATGCTTGTTCTTTTTCGATTGGAATAGCATTTCCGTCAGGTGCTTGACCTGTATTTACAGAGATGTAACCACCCGCTTGGATGATACGGTCAAATGCAGAACGGTCAACTACCAAATCCTTAATCATTGGGAATGACTGTGCACGGAATGGCTCAATCGCGATAGTTTCGCCGTCCTTAAAGTGACGCATGTGCAACTGACAAGTCGTTGTACCTTGCATCAATCCATGAGGATGACCATTGATTACCATGCTGCAAGTACCACAGATTCCCTCACGGCAATCGTGCTCAAAAGCAACTGGTTCTTTACGTTCTGAAATGAGTTGTTCGTTTAAAACATCTAACATCTCCAAGAAGCTCATGTGCTCCTCTGCCTCTACTTGGTAAGACTCAAATTTTCCTGCGCTTTTCGCATTTTTTTGTCTCCAGATTTTTAACGTTAGTTTCATTTTTATTTTTTTACGGTGGACGGCCGACGGTAGACGGCGGACGGTTACACACGGTTTTTTAAAATTAAAATGATCGACTCTGAGACGCTTAACAGTCAAAAGGAGCAAGTCTCGCTCCGTCAACCGTCAACCGTCAACCGTCAACCGTTCCTACTTATAGCTACGTGTCTTCAACTCCACATTCTCAAAGACTAACTCTTCCTTGTGTAAGGTCGGTTCGTCTTTAGTATCTGTCCATTCCCAAGCAGAAACATAAGCAAACTCGTCATCGCGACGTAATGCTTCTCCTTCTTCGGTTTGGTACTCTTCGCGGAAGTGACCACCGCAACTTTCTTCGCGGTTGTTGGCATCTACCATCATTAATTCACCCATTTCTAAGAAGTCAGCCACGCGTAGTGCTTTTTCTAATTCTGGGTTAAATTCATCTGCATCACCAGGAACAAAAACGTCTTTGTAAAACTCCTCGCGCAATTCTTGGATTTGCTTACGACCTTTTGCTAAACCTTCGGCATTACGTGCCATACCGCAGTATTCCCACATAATTTTACCTAAGCGGCGGTGGAAACTTTCTACAGATTGCTTTCCTTGGACGCCTATGATTTTTTCTAAACGACCTTTCACATCTGCCTCTGCTTCCATAAACTCCTTACCATTCGGGTCAATCTTCGGTGTACGAATTTCACCTGATAAGAAAGTACCAATCGTGTAAGGTAATACGAAGTAACCGTCTGCCAAACCTTGCATTAATGCAGATGCTCCTAAACGGTTAGCACCATGGTCTGAGAAATTCGCTTCTCCACAACAGAACAAACCTGGAACACTCGTCTGTAAGTGATAATCCACCCATAATCCACCCATTGTGTAGTGTACAGCAGGGTAAATCTTCATTGGGTTCTTGTACGGGTCTTCCCCTGTAATCTTTTCGTACATTTCGAAAAGGTTACCATATTTCTCTTCAATAACAGCTGTTCCTAATTCCTTAATTTTAGCAGGACTTGCATCGTACAAGTTCATAGAGTGCGCTTTCGATTTACCGTAACGCTCAATTGCTGATGCAAAATCTAAGAATACTGCTAATCCTGTTGGAGAAACTCCTTTTCCTTCATCACAAGCTACCTTCGCAGCACGAGAAGCAACATCACGCGGTACTAAGTTACCAAATGCAGGGTAACGACGCTCTAAGTAATAATCTCTATCACCTTCGGCAATATCAACTCCTTTCTTCTTACCTTGTTGGATTGCTTTTGCATTATCAATGCTCTTAGGTACCCAAACACGTCCGTCATTACGTAATGACTCAGACATCAATGTCAACTTTGATTGGTATTCTCCACTCACAGGAATACAAGTTGGGTGAATTTGCGTGTAACATGGATTTGCCATGTATGCACCTTTTTTCACACTTCTCCATGCAGCCGTTACATTACACATCATTGCATTTGTCGATAAGTAGAAAACGTTTCCGTATCCACCTGTACACAATACAACAGAGTGTGCAGCATGACGCTCCAATTCTCCTGTCAATAAATTACGTGCAATAATTCCACGCGCTTTACCGTCTTGCTTCACTACATCCAACATCTCGTGACGGTTGTACATAGTCACATTACCCAATGAAATCTGACGACTCAATGCTTGGTAAGCTCCTAATAGCAACTGCTGTCCCGTCTGACCACGCGCATAAAATGTACGCGATACCTGTACCCCACCGAAAGAACGGTTAGCTAATAGTCCACCGTACTCACGTGCCAATGGCACACCTTGTGCAACGGCTTGGTCAATGATTTCTGTACTTGCCTCCGCCAAACGGTGTACGTTTGCTTCGCGACTACGGTAATCACCACCTTTAATTGTATCATAGAAAAGACGGTAAATAGAGTCCCCGTCATTTTGATAATTCTTTGCGGCATTGATACCACCTTGTGCTGCGATTGAGTGCGCACGACGTGGAGAATCATGGAAAGTGAAGGCTTTCACTTGATATCCTAATTCACCTAAGGTAGCTGCTGCTGCTGCGCCCGCAAGTCCCGTTCCGACAACGATAACTTCGATACGACGCTTATTATTTGGCGCAACAAGATCCATCTTGCCACGGTATTTTTTCCATTTATCTGAAAGTGCCCCGTCTGGGACGTTACTTTTAAAAGCCATAACTCTTTTTTTAGTTGGTAGTTGTTAGTTGGAAAGCCTGTCCCGTATAACTATCGGGATTGGTAGGCTTCTCAACGCGTTTTTCACTACCTATCTATTATCACAGACAATACTGTGTGGAAAATTTCTTAATCTGACACTTTATAGTCTTACTTATAGTCTAAGTCATAGTTACCGAGACGCAAGCTCCCGAACCAACAACTTGCCTTAACTTCCAAAAATACCGCCCATCTCTGGGACAGAAGCCATTTCAGGAAGTGCAAAGTACATATAAAGTGGAATTGCAGCGTACGCTACGGGCAATATAATCGCAATAATCCATGCCGCACCGTTGATAGCTGGTGTGTATTTTGGATGATTCCAACCTAATGTTTGAAATGCAGACCAAAATCCGTGACGCAAGTGAAATGCCAAAGCTATCATACCTACCATGTAAGCCGCGACTACCCACCATTGCTTGAAAGAAGCATATACTTTTGTATACAAATCTTGGCATTCTACGCCGCCGCAATCTGCCATTGGTACTGTTCCGCGTTTCATAGCCCACCAAAAATCACCCATGTGGATGAATAAGAAAGCTAAAATCAATGTTCCCAAAATTGCCATTTGCTTGGCAGCAGAAGCAGAAACACCCTCCGCACCACGTGTTACTTTAACTGAATATTTCTCACTACCGCGTGCTTGACGATTCTTAAACCACAATGCTAATCCTTGAAAAGCATGTAATAAAATCATCGCGTATAAACCATAAGAAATGGTTTTTATGATAGGATTTCCTGTCATAAATTTCGCGTAAGTGTTAAATGCGACACCGCCATCATCTGCCATTAATTGGAGATTACCCGCTAAGTGTACGACCAAAAAGGAGATTAAAAATAAACCTGTCAAACTCATCACCAACTTTTGGCCAATCGAGGATGTCAGAAATTTAGTAAACCAATTCATATACGTTTTTTTGTTGGCTCTTTAAAAATCGCTCGTTTATCTGATTTCTAAAGAACTTTTCGTTTGCTTAAAGTTTAACTGTTTACTACTAAAACACAGTTTTCTCGTAACAGTTTTGCAGTTTTCAATAAAAATTTCCTGCAAATAAAACAATTTTCACTGTTTCTTAACAATTTTAGCAAATGTATTTATAAAAGAGTTGTTTGACAAGTTTGGTTCAGATATACGTCGTCTACAGTATTTATTTAGAATCAGTTTAAAGAAGGGGTTGGTTATTTGTTACTATGTTATTGGTTATTGAGCTATTTGGGATTTTCTTTGATTGGCTACCTACCTTAACTGTTCGCCAGTCTCAAAAGAGTAACATTTATCGGTATCTCAGCTAATCAAAAGCCCACATTTTATGATACCTTTGCTGCCCAACAAAAAGCTACAATAACATAATAACCAATAACACAATAACACAATAACCAATAACCAATAACTATCAACCACTACATCCAACAAAAAACGCTTTACCGTCCTCAGATTCGCCAACGTGTTGCGAATACACTGGGCTTGGTCGTCGTCATACCTGTCTATGATGAGCCTTTTTTATTGCGTACTTTGATGAATTTGCAAAAATGTGATTTACCAAAGTGTGCGGTGGAGGTTTTAATTATTGTGAACAATGGGGTGCATGTTTCGGAGAAAATATTGGAGCGTAATCGAGCGACTTATTTGCAAACTATGGCTTGGTCTAAGGCAAATTTCAAGCCTTTATTAAAATTTCATGTTTTATTTCAGGATGATTTGCCTAAGTTTTTTGCTTCGCGAAATGTAGCTTTGAAAATTGGTATGGATGAGGCGGTTTTTAGATTAGAAAAGGCGAAATCTAAACGTGGAATTATCGCGACTTTGGATGCAGATTTCAGAGTGGAGAAGAATTATTTTATTGAGCTAGAAAAGTATTTTAAAAGAAGGAAAGTACCACGTATTTGTCGGACAGAATTTGCTTTTCCTTTGACGGGAATTGACTTTGATGATAAGGTATATGAGGCGGCACTTCAGTATGAGTTGCATTTGCGTTATTTGGAAAAAACTTATGCTTTTGTTGGCTTTCAGCCTAATTTGAGTCATTTACCTACAAGTTTTGCCGTCGGTACAGATGTTTATCAAAAACGTGGTGGCTGGTCTTCTGCTTTGGGAAATAGTAATTTATTACATGATGTTTTTGTACTGGACAAAACGGTAGTTTCGCCCTCTCCTCGTGTTGCAGATTGTGGGTCAACAGGTACAGGTGCTGCGATTAAATCTATTGTTAAGAATAAAGGAATTGCATTGACTTATCATCCTGATTGTTTTGTTGACTTAAAAGCCTTTTTTGATAAATTTGGGAACGAGAAGGAAGTTATCTTAAGGAAATTAGTGGATGCGCCCAAGGCTATTCTAGCTTATTTTAAAAGTATTGATTTTGAAGATTGTCAGTTGAATGAGGAAACTTTTTTTGAATATTTCGAGAAGATGCATTTAGAGAAGTATTTGGACTTTGCGCATGATGAGTTTTATGAGAAGATTGAGGTTTTGATGGCTTTAGGGCTTTTTTTTCCAGATATTGGGGAATTATCTGGGCGGGATTACTTGTTGTACTTGCGGGGGAAATGACTCTTTACCGCAAAGACGCAAAAGCGGAGAGATTTTGAGAGAGGAGAAGCAGTCCTATTATTTAGACATCAATAAAACAACTAAAAACACCATATATCATGACAGACGAAATATTAGAGAGACTTGACAAGATAGAAGCTGAAAAAGGCATCAAAATTCTATACGCTTGCGAAAGCGGTAGCCGTGGCTGGGGTTTTCACTCGCCAGATAGTGACTTTGATGTGCGTTTTATTTATGTGCGTCCGCAAGATTGGTATGTGTCCATTCACAATCGTTCCGATTTTTTGGATTTTGTGATAAATGATGATTTGGACTTTAAAGCTTGGGATATTCGGAAGGTTTTGGGTTTGATATTGAAGTCGAATGCTACGCCTTTGGAGTGGTTGCAGTCCCCTACGATTTATCGAGATACGCCAGACTTTAGAGAAAATCTGATGCCATTGGTGCGCCAATATTTTAATCCACGTCATACCGCCAATCACTATTTAGGTATTTGCTATAATTCATTAAAATCAGGCATTGTTGGCGATGAATTCAAATTAAAAAAGTACTTTTATGTTTTACGTCCTTTATTAGCGGCAAAATGGGTCGTGGATAAGCGGTCTGTGCCTCCTATGGAGTTCGCGCCAATGTTGGATAATGTGGAAGATGCCGATTTTCTAAAGGCAGTGCATGAACTTATGGATGTGAAAAAAGATGCCTCTGAAGGTGCAGTGGTTTCGCGTATTCCTGTGATAGATGCTTATGTAGAACGGGAATTGGCGCGTTGTCGGGAGGTGGTTTCAACTATTCCTGTGATGGAGAAAGATAGTGTGGATTTGGATGCGTACTTTCGTAAAACTATTGGAGTGTAATAAAAATACAATTTCAAAAGAATCTAAAAAAACAAATCTAAAAAAAAGACGTTTTAAGTAAAAGTGATTTAATAAGTTGAGCCATAATACGTAGTAATTTTTTCTTCTAAGAAATTCAATCCCGATAGCTATCGGGAGCATGGTCTGCATCACAGCCTGCCCCGCATTCCTATCGGGGGAACTATTTTTTTAGCCTGTCCCGTGCCGATAGGTCGGGATGTTTTTTAGAAGGAAAAAAGCCTGTCCCGCATTCCTATCGGGAAACAAGTATAATGGCTCAAGTTATTGAATTTCTTTTACTAAAGGTATGGCAAGGA
>CAZQTE010000148.1:0-11937 GCA_964595615.1 uncultured Saprospiraceae bacterium | reverse complement strand
ATGAGCTAAAGTAATGTTCTACTTTATTGCAATTCTTTGAGTCAATCTGAGGTCCGAAATAATTAATTTCATCATTCTTTTTTCCGTCTAAATACCTGATTTTCAAAGTGTCATTGTCGTAAAAGTAAGAATAATCAATTTCCAAACAATGACTGATTGTTAGCTTTTTTTGAAGCGGCAGGACCCAGCCATAGGCATTGTATGTGGTTCCGTCCTCATTTAAAGTATACAGCGTATCGTTTTCAAAATTAGCAACAAAATATTCCCCTTCTGAATGAGTACGAAACTTCAAATGATAATGTCCTTTTGGTTTGTAAAATTGCGCGTGAAGCCAATACAAGCCAAATAAGAAGGATAAAACACCTAATATTCCAAATAACCATTTCATCTATCTCAATTTTGCCCCAATACATAGTCCACAAAAAACATTTCATCCTCCACTTCCTGCCAATCCACACCTTCAAAAATAATCTCCTTTCCAAATAATTCAAAATCATCAGGCTGCGGATTATATTGAAAGACAAGTACCACTTTTGGTCTGTCTGTTATTTCTGCGAGTTTTTGTAGAATGGGTTTTAGGTGTTTTATTTTTGTTTTTTTGTCTGCGTAGAATGCGAGTTGGATTTTGTTTTTTTGTTCCTCTGAAATAACAATTCTATGCTTTTCTAAAAAAAGAGGAATATCAATTTCTTTAATGATTGATTGTTCTGTTCCTTCCTGTATGAGAATTTCAGAAGAATCTAAAGATTTCGAATATCCTGTCTGAATTATTGCTTGCAAGCCGAAAGGAGATAACTCTTCAAATTCTTCCTTCTTATCTATTTTAGTTAATTCAGAATTTAAACCTGAACAACGAAAATCATGTTCATAAAAGGTACATAATTTTTCATTCACTTTAATAGCGTAGTAATCATATGCTAAAACTTTATTGTCAGAAGGTTCTATTCTTTTTAATAAAAGAGAGTCGCCAGCAAATTCATATTTAAATGACTTGGACAACCTACCCGTTATTGGAGAGAAATCGAGTTTTTGATTTGGAAAATCTGCATATCCTTTATACCACTCTGCTTCAATTCCTCCTTCGTAAAATATTGTAGAGTTTTTAAAGTCGATAATTTCATAACAGTTCTTGCCTGAGTCCTCTCGATGAAATACATGCCAATGCCCTGTCAACTTAGTGTATTTCGGCTTCTCCTCTTGCTGACAAGCCGAAAACAAAACAATACATATTCCATATAACCATTTCATAAACCAAATTTAACAAGTACAGCCAACCTCACAACCCACAACCTCACAACCCTTTTCTAACCTTGAGACTTCCGAGAAAAATACTGCACCCCCAACTCTTCCACCATTTCCTTCATCCGTTTTTTCGCCAAAATTAACTGCGACTTACTCGTATTGATACTAATCTCCAAAATCTCCGCAATTTCTCGATGTTTATAGCCTTCAATCACATACATATTAAAGACCGTTCGATAGCCCGTCGGCAATTTATCCAGTAAATCTAAAATATCTTGCGCCGCCAAATCCTGTTCAATCGTCGGGTCTTTTGGCATGTCATAATCGGCGATTTCCACCGTCATATTCATATTGTGACGCTTACGAATGTGCATGAGCGACTCATTAACCATGATGCGTTTCATCCAGCCTTCAAAGTTGCCCTTGCCCGTATATTGGTCAATTTTGGACATGATTTTATAAAAACCTTCTACCATTACATCTTCTGAGTCCTCGTAGCTTTTCACATAACGACGACACAAACCAAATAAGACAGGGGAATATTTTTCGTACAAGGCTTTCTGCGCTTGCCGATTTCCCTTCCGGATACCGTTTATGAGTTCTTCTTCAGTCACAAATTCTGTTTTTCGATTCGACAATAAACGCATAGGAGTATTTTTTGCTTCTTTGAAAAATCTCATGATTAGTGATAGAGAAAAAATAAAAACCTAAGTAGATATTTTATTTTTTCTCTATCACGAGATTGTTTAAAGAACATTTTTGTCCTCGCTGGGAACTTTTTTTTCTAACGGTTGGTTGGTAGTATTTTTAAAAGTCTTCACACCTATAAGATGCGCCTTGTCGTAATTTTGGTGTAAGATAGGGAAAAATGAAGTACGATTTACGAATTACGAAGTACGACTGCTCTAACTTGTACGAATAATGTATGAATTATGAATTTTCTTTTTCTATAAAAATGGTATAGGTGCGCATTCCGTCCAAGTCAGAACGGTCGTACTTCGTAAATCGTACTTCGTACTTCCTTATCGTACTTCGAATTACAGTTTCTAAAACCCTAAGTCCCTGAAAATTAAGCACTAAAGTAACAAGTTCAAATCAAAAAGCAGAATATCTTTGCAATAGAAAAAATCACGAGGTGTGACCGTCCACCGTCAAGCGAAGCGACCGTCCACCGTCAACCGTAAAAAATGAATTTACAAAACGACAGATTCGTCCTATCGGGAAATATCGACCCGCTGGAATTGGTAGAGCAACATGGCTCCCCACTTTACATTTATGACAGCGCCATTATTGAGCGTCAATGGAAACGGATAAATGCCGCATTTCCTTATAAGAAAACGCAGTTTAACTATGCGTGTAAGGCGAATACCAACATAAATATTCTGCGCGTTTTAAAGGATTTAGGAGCTGGATTAGATACCGTTTCTATTCAAGAAGTGAGATTGGGATTGGCGGCTGGTTTTCCGCCGCAAGATATTATGTACACACCGAATGGAGTAGGGATTGAAGAGTTGTCAGATGTGACAAGAATGGGTGTGCGTATCAATATTGACAACATCAGTATTTTGGAGCAATTTGGACAGTTATTTCCAGATGTTCCCGTCTGCGTGCGTATCAATCCGCATATCATGGCAGGTGGTAACTCTAAGATTTCGACGGGTCATATTGACTCAAAGTTCGGGATTTCCTTTCATCAAGTTCCGCACGTTTTACGAATTGTAGAGGCGACTGGATTGACAGTTGAAGGTCTACACATGCACACAGGTTCGGAGATTTTAGATGCAGAAGTTTTTGTGCGTGGCGCCGAAATTCTGTTAAATGCGGCGGTCAATTTCCCTGATTTGGATTTTATGGACTTTGGTAGTGGTTTTAAAGTACCGTATTATGAAGGTGGAAATGAGACCGATATAGAAGCGGTAGGCGAGAAAATATCAGCAAGATTTTCCGATTTTTGTGAGAATTATGGTCGAGAATTAACTTTGGTTTTTGAACCAGGGAAGTTCTTAGTGAGTGAAGCAGGTTATTTTTTAGTGAAAACAAATGTGGTCAAAACAACGCTTTCGACTGTTTTTGCAGGTATCGATAGCGGTTTGAATCACTTAATTCGCCCGATGTTATACGATGCCTACCATGAGATCGTGAATATCAGTAATCCTGTTGGACGCACACGTATTTACACCGTAGTTGGCTACATCTGTGAGACAGATACCTTTGGTGTGAATAGAAAATTGACAGAGGTGCATGAAGGTGACATTCTGTGTTTGCGCAATGCAGGCGCGTATTGTTTTAGCATGGCGAGCAACTATAATAGTCGTTTTAGACCTGCGGAAGTTTTGGTGCATGATGGGAAAGCGCATTTGATTAGAAAGCGAGAAGGCATGGAGGATTTATTGCGCAATCAGGTGGAAGTTGCGGCTTTGAAGAAAGAGGAAGTGGCGGTTTAGAACAAAAAAAAGAGGCTTGTGCGCGATGTGCAAGCCTCTTTTTTGTGAAATATTTATGCAGATTTTTTCTCTTTGTAGTAGTTATCGACTTCCGCGAAAACTTCTTTTTTTAATTCTTCATCTAATTCAATATCTTTGAAAAACTGTTTTAAAATCATTTTCTTAGATTTTGTAGAAGTATTTTCTGTGATAATTTTCTTTATTTTGATGACAAAACTCTCCTCAACTTTTGCAAAAGCTGAAATCTTTGCAGTAGATAAATCAGATAGATTTTTTAGTAAACTTAAAGAAATGATGAGGTCTTTAGCTCGGCTGGTTATAATTTTTCCTTCGATTTTTCCTTCGATTTTTCCTTCAGCTCGACCTTCCTTCAGCCATCTATCAATTGCACTGCCAGGTACATATAGCTTATTATCAATTATTTCTCTAATGGTATTGTCGTAAGTCATAACATATTGATTTGGTACATCAAAAAAGCCGTCAATGTAGTTTCGTACGGACTCAATAAAGAGATTTCGTTCTTCTTCGGTAATCGTCCTTTTAACAAAAATAAGAATTTCTTTTATGTTTTCCAACAAATATTCACTGTCGCCTTTATGCTTAAACAAAAGGAAAGTTGTTGGGAGTAAATGCCCAACAGCCATATTTTTCAAATATTCATCAGTTATACTTATCAGGTCAATAACATCGTAATAAAAATTGGGAATATATCGCGCAAAAGCGGGATTTGTAAGCGGAATCATATCAGTGATTTCACGCTTTTTCCATTTATTCTCACCATGATATATTAAAACAGGTATAATCAAAGAAAGTTTCTTTTTCCCTTCTTTAACATACTGATAATCATAGCCTTGAAGCAAGTAATTTAAAAGCTGCAATGGCAAATGAGGGTCGTAATAGCTTTTGTGTTCTAACAAAAAAGAAATCTTAATCTTCTCATTATTTTTCGTATTGCAAGTATAGATGACATCTGCAAAATACTCCTTCAGTTGTTCAGTAATGAAAGATATATTTGAGAGTTCAAAAGAGTCTAAGTCGATTTCTTCAAGGACATCTTGCGGTAAAAAACTGGATGCCAAAGCCATCGCCTCACTCTTTAACGACATCATCTGCTTGAATAGTTTGTCGTGGACGTTTTTCATGATTTTGTGTAGTTATTCCTCACAATGTAAGCATAAAAAAATGAATTCAATAAAACTATTTTAAAATTACTTTGTTTGATTTTTAAACTAAGTAAAATTTGTGTCGTATCTTTACGCAAATTCAAATAAAGAAATCATGCTAAATAAGCTATATCGCCACAATCTTACCCTCCTCACAGACCTCTACCAACTCACGATGGCACACAGTTATCGCGAGGCAAAAATGGAAAATCGCGAAGCCGTTTTTCATCTATTCTTCCGCAAAAATCCCTTTAGTGGAGACTATGCCGTAGCCGCAGGATTAGAATTAGCCGTTGACTATTTAAAGCAGTTAAAATTTGGTGTCAATGACATCCAATATTTAGGTGGAATAAAAGGAAACGACGGCGAACCTTTATTCAATGAAAGTTTCCTTAATTTTTTACAACGCTTTGAATTTCAATGTGATATAGACGCCGTGCCCGAAGGAACAATTGTTTTTCCACACCAACCCTTAGTCCGTGTACAAGGACCACTCTGGCAATGCCAAATCATCGAAACTGCCTTGCTTAATATTCTTAATTTTTCCACTTTAATTGCCACCAAAGCCGCACGCATTACCGCAGCCGCGCAAGGAGAAGCCGTATTAGAATTTGGCTTACGTCGCGCTCAAGGAATCGACGGCGGATTAACAGGTTCGCGCGCAGCTTACATTGGTGGTTGCCATGCGACGAGTAATGTTTTAGCAGGTAAATTATGCGGCATTCCTGTCAAGGGAACACATGCACATTCTTGGGTGATGAGTTTTGATAATGAGATGGAAAGTTTCCTTGCTTACGCTAAAGCGATGCCGACGAACAGTACTTTTTTAGTAGATACTTATGACACGGTAGAAGGAGTGAAAAATGCGGTCATAGTCGGAAAAAAATTATGGGAAGAAGGCTATGAAATGAATGGAATTCGTTTGGATAGTGGAGATTTGGCGGACTTGAGTAAAAAGGCGCGGGTGATTTTGGATGAAGGTGGATTTCCCAATGCCAGTATAGTTGCCAGCAATGATTTAGATGAATACCGCATCAAAGAATTAAAAGACAAAGGTGCAAAAATCACAGTTTGGGGAGTCGGCACGCGCTTAGCCACAGCATTCGACCAACCTGCATTGGGAGGTGTTTATAAATTAGCTGCATTGAAAAATGAGGCGGGCGAATGGGATTACAAAATCAAACTATCTGAACAAGCGATAAAGACTAGTAACCCAGGTCGTTTAGCAGTTCGTCGAATGTATAAAAATGGTATTCCACAAGCCGATGTCATTTACGATGCAGACTTAGACGAGGACCAAAAATTCATTCTAAAAGAATTTAAGACAGATAAAGAAATTCCCTTTAACTTTGCCGAAGGAGAAGACCTCCTCCAGCCGATTTTTCAAAAAGGGAAATACGTCGAAAAAAAGGAAACTATCCACCAAAAACGAGAAAGAACGCTCGAACAAATTGCACTTTTTGCAAAGACAAATCTAAAGACTTATAAAACAGGTTTAGAACAAAATGTTTGGCAGAAGAAGCAAGAATTGATGTCAAAAAGAGCCAAAAAGTAAACTGAAAATCAAACTAATAAAATGAGTAAAACAGACCGTCAACCGTCAACCGTCAACCGTCAACCATTTCGAAAATACCAAGGGACGGGCAATGACTTTGTCATGATAGACCAACGAGAAAATCAATATCTCACACGCGAAAGCGTAGAGCAAGTTCGTTTTCTTTGTGACCGCCGCTTTGGTATTGGCGCAGACGGACTCATCCTACTTCAAAACAAAGAAGGCTATGATTTCGAGATGATATATTTCAACTCCGACGGCAACGAAAGCAGTATGTGTGGCAATGGCGGACGCTGTATAGTTGCCTTCGCCAAAGCCCTCGGTGCTATCGGAAATGAGTGTAAGTTTTTAGCCATAGACGGCGACCACGAAGCACTCATTCGAGAAGACGGTTGGGTAGAATTAAAAATGGGAAATGTCGGCAAAGTAGAGATTGGAGAAGATTACTATGTCTTAGATACTGGCTCGCCGCATTATGTCGTTTTTGTAGAAGATTTGGATGACATCAATGTACCAGAAAGTGGTTCTTTGATACGTTATAGTGAGCGATTTAGGAAAGAAGGAATCAATGTTAATTTTGTAGAAAAGACAGATGATTCTTTATTAGTTGGAACTTATGAAAGGGGAGTAGAGGACGAAACATTATCTTGTGGAACGGGCGTAACTGCTTGTGCGATAGCGCAGTATCTTGATGCTGATAGAAAAGGTCAAACGCAAGTCCCTATCGAAGCGAAAGGTGGAAAATTGGGTGTACGTTTTTCTGAGAATGGGGAAAATGGCTTTGAAGATATATGGTTGAGTGGTCCTGCGACGGAGGTATTTCGGGGGGAGATTGAAGTGAAGTGAACAAAACACTCCTGAAATTTTTTATAAAAGATATAAAATTGTACGAAGCTATTGCGTGTAATTTGCATAGAGCGACTAATTTATTTGACACAGATGCTAATATGATTTTATTATGATTTAAGCTGATTTTTTCGTTATAAAACTAATTTTTATTTAAAAAACAAATGTATCATACAAAATCATAATGAAATCTGTGTAAAAAACTAAGTCATACTTTGCTGCAAAATATCATACAGTTCTATAAAAGATATTGACCTTGGCAGCTAAAGCAGCCGGTACGAGTCACGAAATAAAAAGCATGAAAAAATTACTAATACTACTCGCTTTCATCGCGAGTCATAGCCTAAGCGCACAGCAAGATATAATTCCTGCTGAAATCAATTGGGGACCAGAATATTCCGAACCTTCAGGTACTTATATTTCTCGTATTATTGCCAATATTCCTGGTGGTTTTACAGCACTGCGTCGCAAACAAGCGGGCGGACTCAATCCACGCGAACGCGTCTGGGTTGAGCAATATACCAATGATATGAAGCTCAAACGCTCAGAAGAATTGGATTTAAAATATAAAAAGAAAGTTCGCGATTTTGAAGATGTGATTATGCTGGGTGGCAAGTTGTGGTACTTGACTTCATTTAATAATGTCGCCAAAAAGAAAAACTATCTTTTTGCTCAAAAATTGAGTAGTCGTTTAGTCCCAAATAAGAATTTGCAATTGGTTGGGGAAATTGACTCTCGAAATAAGGTCAGAGAAGGGAGATTTGACACACACATTTCTACTGATAGTACTAAGTTGTTGATTTACAATCAATTACCTTATCAGCGCAATACACCTGAACGATTTGCTTTTCGTGTTTTTGATAAGAATATGAATGAATTGTGGAAGAAAAATATAGCTTTACCTTATGCAGATGATATTTTTGCAGTGAAAGAATACCGTGTAGATGGGGATGGAAATGTCTACGTTTTGGGAATAGTGTATGAGAGTAGGGGCGCGCGTACAGAGGTGGGCGGACGACCTGCTTATCGTTATACAGTCTTGGCTTATACAAATAATGGTGAAGAGAAAAAGGAGTATAAAATTGATTTAAGAGGTAGATTTATCACAGATTTGACTTTCCGCATTGGGCGAGATAAGAATTTGATTTTGGCAGGATTTTACTCCGAGCAAAATGCCAGTAATGCCAAAGGAACCTGTTATTTTAGAATAGACTCTAATTCAAAACAAATCCTTCAAAAAACGCTCAAAGAATTCGAATTTGAGTTTTTGACCGAAGAAATGACCGAAGGACAGCGCCGCCGTGCCGAACGTGCCGCACAACGCGGGGACGAACGTAGAGAAGCCGAACTGTACAGTTACAGCTTAGATGATTTAATCCTACGTAGTGACGGCGGAGTAGTGCTGGTCGGCGAGCAATACTACGTCTATCAAGACCGC
Source organism: uncultured Saprospiraceae bacterium (assembly GCA_964595615.1). Lineage (GTDB taxonomy): Bacteria > Bacteroidota > Bacteroidia > Chitinophagales > Saprospiraceae > JAHDCG01. Next base: position 3,249 of record CAZQTE010000148.1, on the reverse strand, counting down.
ACACAGGATTTTTATTCAGGACGTTTTAATACCACTTATTTTTACAATTATAATGACATAATCGTAGTCAATATCCAACCCGACGGCGAGATAGAGTGGGCAAGTCGCATCCCAAAGCGTCAGCGAACAGTTAATGATGGTGGTTATTTTTCTTCCTATGCGATGTCTATTACACGCGGGAAATTGTATTTTGTATACAATGACAATGCGCGAAATCTTGATCCCAATCGTCGTAATAGTATTTTTAACTTTAGTGGCAGCGGTTTTGTCATCGCAGTAGCAGAGGTAGGCATGAATGGACAGGTTAAGACCTTTCCAATACAAAACAATCGCGAAGCTTCTGTATATACACGTCCGAAGGTTTGTAAGCAGAATGGGAAGCGGACTATGGCTATTTATGGGGAAGATGGGCGTCGGTATCGATTTGGTCAGTTAGTTTTTGATTAAATTCTTTAAAATTTTGAAATTATTTTAAAAAACGCTCAAAGCCTTGAATTCATTGACTTTCAGGCAGAGATTTGATATTGAATTATTCCTATTCTTTAATTAAATTCATTTTTTTTCAAAAATAAGGAACTAAAGTTTGCATAAGAAGGTTTTCTTATTACCTTTGCGTCCCCGTTGAGAGATACGGGACATTTAAACATCGCGGGGTGGAGCAGCTGGTAGCTCGTCGGGCTCATAACCCGAAGGTCACAGGTTCGAGTCCTGTCCCCGCTACTAAGTATAAAAGCCTTGTAATCAATTGATTACAGGGCTTTTGTCATTTTAAGAAACTTGTGTTTGATGCACATCAAATTACTCCAACACAATCCGTTCCAGCCATTCCTTTTGCTCGCCATTTATCTTTAAAAAGTAGATACCTTTAGATAATTTTTCAAAAGAAAGTTCCTCACTACTTGCGTTCTTTTTTATTTTTTTTGAAATAATAATACGACCCAAAGCATCAATTAATTCTAAGTTTAATTCCTCATCATTAACTTGGACAAATTCAATAGTAATCTTTTCTTTTGTTGGGTTTGGAAAAACAGAAATGGCTTGTCGATTGATTTCTTCTGTATTGGTCATAAACTCAAAGTCAGTATTTCCCATTGTGCCCAAGCTTAAATTATAATAAGATCCACTCGCAGAATTTTCTAATTTTAAACTTTTTACCATATACACATTACTACCTTCTAGAGGAAGTACATCCGTAAAGGAAGTACCTGTAACTGTCGTAGGATTAATTCTTGAAAAATTGCCATCCACAGCATTGGAACGATAAATATAATAGCCAGCAACCGTCTCATCAGTTGGCGCGGACCAATTTAATTCAATGGTATTATCAATTGTCGTAAACTGCAAATTAGAGGGCGGCTGAACCATGTGCATTCTTAATGTCGGATCTCCCATTAATGCTACATGAACCAACTGTGGTCCATTTCCTAAATACAATTCATTTGACTCATTTTGGGTTTTTAATAAGCTATAGCCTATTGTGTGTCCCATTGCCATGTGATGTAAAGTCCAAGGTGGATTTCCTGCCCAACAACTTGTCAGTGTAGAGCCAGATGCTAGTGGTGCACGGAGAAAATCGTTGGGGTAGGCCCAATTCCCAAACTGACTACCAAAGAGCATGGTAAAGATAGATTGTAAGGAACTATTGGAGAAATCTTCCGTCGTCCCAACTCCCGCAGAACTGATAATACTACCACTGCCACAGCCATAAGACCATAAATAACTCTCTTCTTCTAAGGTTGTAAAATAATCTGCTTGCACAATATTATCTGCCCCAAACATGCTAGCAAAATTCCGATAACCACTTGCTGCTGGTGCTGCAAAAGCTTGTTGGAAATTATCATCTATTAAGGCCCGTCTTTGAGGATTTATATCTCTATTTCTAAAGGCATGACTTTTATTCAAATATTGTTGAATGAGCATTGTCTCCGACTCATTGAAGGCGGACATTTCAAAGAAGTCAACACGCCCGACTTGCAATTCAACCACTCCTGTAGGTATAGAACTCTGGTCAAATTTGCCGTCATTGGGGGTATTATGGTAAATATCAAAAACTGCTGAAGTATTATCAACCGTCTCGTCAGTCCAAGACCCATTCATTTCCCCATAGTATACATCTGCTGCATAGGAACCTCTATACTCAAAGTGTGTATCAGGATAAATATCTCCTGAAAAAGGAATAGGAATATGCCCTAAAATAAAAACGGCTTTGAGGTCATTATTCTGATTATATATGTCTTGAATAGTCGCTTTGACCTCTGTTACACTCTCCATAGAGGAGACATACTCTGTTGATACATTCCAGCCATCCTTGATATAATCTAATTCTAATTCCTCAATTTCATTCGAAAGGCTTGCTGTTAAACTATTATCGACTAATAATAAAACTCGTCCACGTGCCTCAATAGCTGGCAGCTCAATTCCCGCATAAATAAATCCATATTCAGGACGAGCTTTGATAAATGAGCCTACAGAACCTGAAGAAGCAATTTGAGTTCCTGTTTGATTGTTCTTAAGTGTCCAAGAATTACTATTCTCGAACATATCAGTTTTGACAGTAACATATACTTCTGAGCAATCAGAACCGTCATTACAGGCCGTGAAGATAACTTCATCCGTCATTCCAAAATCATTGCCCGTTCCAACGATAAGGTCACAATTTTTAATTTCATAATATCCATGACCAAAACTACAACACAATCCGACTCCATACATGTCATTTATAGTGAATTTTACTTCTGTACCAGCATCTACACAAACTGTATCAATCCGAGGCGCAAAGTCTTCTTTAAAGAAAGCATACTCGTAACCTAGTCCTACAGAAACATTATTATCTATATAGGATGTAGCATCACCATCAAGCAGAGCTATGGGATTTCCCCAAGCTGTATCCGTCAGCGATTTACGATAAACCACATATTTAGACGCACCAATATCTGCTTTCCAATTCAATTGAATCTGGGGCGGCGAACTTTGAGTAGTGGCACTTAACTGCACAGAACGTTCCTCGGCAGAGGGCATTTGTGCATTAATATTATTTATGAAAAATACAGAAAGTAAAAAAAAAAGTATTGTATTGAAGCTCATTGAACAGCACATATTTTGATTAGACTTGTTATCCAGATAGAAAAAGGTAATTCCAAATGACTGGTTTTATAAGGGGAACAAGTCTACTAGTAAATGAGAATTAAGAACGTACTAAGTAACGACAAAACAATAAGTCCGTCATCTGGACAGGTCAAATTTTCTTCA
>CAZQTE010000147.1:0-12064 GCA_964595615.1 uncultured Saprospiraceae bacterium | reverse complement strand
ATTAACAATTATCGCGTTTTGAAGCCAAAACTGAGAAAAATTATACACTGTCCAAATGACGGAGTTATTATTTCATCGTTACTTAATTACAAATATCTTTCCCTAATAATACGCAAATGATGCGCCTCATGTCCTGCTGTAATAAATGCTATTGTTATTGGTGAAAAAGTAACACCACTTGCTGTTCCTTTTCTTTCCCACATCTCAGGAGTAAAATAGCGTACAAGTTGTAAAGTTGCTTCTCGGACAGCTTTGTATTCCGCAATAAGCGAAGCACCAGTACGATTATTCGCGTCCGAATTTGGCACAAATACATCTTGGTCAAAACCTGGCAAAGGCGTAGTATCTGCACGCGACATACGTAATATACGGTAAGCAAAAACGCGTTCCGTATCAATTATATGCAATAAAACTTCTTTAATTGTCCACTTTTCTGGCGCATAACGATAATTCCATTTTTCTTTTGGCAATAACTCTAAAAAGGCTAAAGTCTCCTTGAGTGCACTATCTAAAATTAATTCAATTTCGTCGCCTTCTACTTGGCGCACATAATTTTGATAATATTCTGGGATTTCTTCAGTTTCTGGACGGCGTTGATAAATGCTCATTGTTTGTTTTGATTGTATCTCAAAACTCCTTGCTTGCCAGCATGGGTTTCGAATTCATTAAGAAGCTGTTTGAGTTTAAGTATTTTTCTATCCATACGGACAAGTTATGAGAGAATATTTTTTGTCTGCTTTGGCTTTGAGAACCGCGTATAGCCGTAGCTAAATAAGGCTTCTCAAAGTGAAAGCAGACGGAAAATTGTCCTCACATAGAGAATTAGTTAAATTCAAACAGCTTCTAAGTGAGGTGTGTATGTTCTGATACAACAAAGTAATAAAACTTAAAGATAAGAAACGCTTTTTTTCGACAAAGAGTTTGTTAACATGTACTTGTTATTGAAAAAGCCGCAAAACACGAGTGCTTTGCGGCTTTTAAATAAGTTCTTTTCTCCTACTTATTTAGAAGAAACGCGGGTTAATATACTCTTCTCCTTCTGACTTTCCAGCACAATATTGTATCGTTGCTTCGATACTTCCTGTATTGTAATCTCTCAATTCAGAGAGCGTCACATCATAAGAAATTCCAAAAAGCACATTGGGTGTAATCTGCATTCCCATTAAGATATCAAGACTTTCCCCTGCACCTGTTGTTGTAGAACCACCTAAACGATACGTTCCTCCAAAAACATAACGGTCAAGGATAATCAAACTTAAATTGATGTCCGCGTCTAATGGCGCATTCTCTACATATTTGATTAAAGTCTGAGGACGTAAACGCAAATTATCATTCAATCTAAGCGTAGCGCCTCCCATGATATAATAGTGACTTGTCTCGCGTGAAATAATTGCATCTTCACTATTGAAATCAATATTGTTTTGCAAGAAGCGCGGAGAAGAAACACCAAAATAGAATTTATCAGTAGAGTAGTACAAACCTGCACCAACATTAAATAAAAGCTTTTGCTGCGATGTTGTCGGAATACTCGAGTCTGCACTTATCGGCTGAGTAGCAATAATACGTGGGTCTTGAAAGTTATTGCGCAATGAACGCAAAGAAGCTTGCAAACCTATTCCTAAATATCCACGTCCTAAACGCAAACGATAAGAATAAACGCCATCCACTGTTATATTTTCAGTCACACCGACAGTAGTGCGTGTAATATTTCCACCAACACCAACACGCTGATTAAACATTGGAACACTAAATGTCAAAATTTGAGATTCTGGCGCACCGTCTATTCCAATCCATTGCTTACGATAAATTGCGGACATACAAAACGCCTCGCGACTACCTGCATAACCTGCATTATAGCCTTGCTTGAAATAAAAAAACTGAGTATTGTGATGGTCTTGCTGTGCATTCAAAGCAAAAACGCCACAGAAGAAGAATATGAAAAGAGTAAAAATATTTTTCATTATATAGAATTTGAATTGTCTTAGGACATATTAATGTTAGTTGCTTTCAGTAAGTCCAATCACATTTCCTCAAATCATTACTACTGAGACGCTTAACTGACAACTAACAACCGTCAACGGACAACTATTTTTAACGATTAATAAGTAAGAAGCCATTTTTCGGCTTATCATTATTACCAAAATCAACAACGAAGAAATAAGTACCTACTGGTAAATCTTGACCGTTGTATGTACCTGTCCAATCATTTTGATAGGATGCAGCACGGAAAACTTCATCTCCCCATTGATTAAAAATGGAGACATTATTATTCGGAAATTTATCTTCTTCCGCTAAACATGGAATAACAAAAGCATCATTGATACCGTCATTATTCGGTGTGATAATCGTCGGAATTTCACAAGTAGCTTCACCTCCTACAGATAGATTTACTATAGCTTCGGTACATTCGCAATTTTGCAGACAAAGCTCGTAAGTAAAGAAATCTGTTCCTACAAAATTAATATCTGCGGTATAAGAATAAATTCCGTCTGATACTTCTTCCAAACTTCCATGTTCAGGTGTTTGTAGAATATTAGTAGAAACTATTCCTGTGAAATCATCATTTTCCAGTACCGTCAATTCTTCCACTCCAGCAAATGGAATCGTGTAAATATCATCTTCTGCTGTCGGCGCAGTTAAGTAGGAAACAATAACTGTATCTATTCCTGCCTCGCCACAAGAACCATTATTCAAAATCCAAATTAGAGTGTTATCACCGTTACTTAATCCACAAGCTTCAGAACTTGGATCATTAGGTGAAGTAAAAGTAATAGCAGGGTCAGGAGAGAACCATTCACCACTTCCAATTTGAGGACTTGTAGCATCTAAAGTTGCGCAACCAAAACCACAGGTTTCAAAATCTTGTCCTGCATTTGAAATATCATTGGCAATCTGAACTAAGACATCATCGCTGTCGTCACCACAACCATTATCAGGAATAGTCCAAGTAAAAATATAAGTATTTCCTGGAACTACATTTGTGACCAAAGATTGTGGATTATTCGGTTCTTCAATTGTCACACCCAATAATTCTTGTACATTTGGTTGTGTCCAAGTTCCTATTCCAAAGCTTGGCTGTACAGCATCTAAATTAATTTCAGTTACAGAACAAGCTTCTATTAATTCACCTGCGTCCGCCAATTCTACCAAACTAACCGTAATAGTAGTCGTGTCAATACTGTAATCCACACAAGCACCATTTGACAATGCCCAACTATAATTGTAAACATTACCTGGTATCAAACCTGAAACAGAAGTTGTTGCTTCATCTGGATTTGTAATCGTTGCACCAGCAGTGTTACTCACCAAAGCAGTCCAAAGACCTGTTCCTGTCGAAGGCGCATCTCCACTCAAGTTAATTTCATCTTCTTCACAAACCAATAAATCTTCACCTGCGTAAGCTTCATTACTTGGAATGGTACTGACTGAGACTGTGATTTCAGGAGATTGAAGAGAGAAACAGCCGTTTGTTTCTGCAATAACATAAAAGTTATAATCGCCGTCTATGTAATCTTGTGAATTTGGAACATCAAAACTTGTCGAAACTGTCGTTCCTATCTCTGTACTTCCTCCATTCTCAATCAAATACCAATGATAAGTAGAACCTGGCGTTGCGGTACTCGTCGTCACATTCAAATTAATCGGGTCAGTACTCACACAGTAAGGTCCGTTTTCAAATGCTTGTGGATTATTGGGACGCTCATTGACGGAGACAAAAACTGTCGCAGCTTGCGACCAACATCCATTCACTTCTACGCGCACCGAGTATGTTCCTTCATGTAAATTCTCTGCTGCATTTGGAATAGTTGGTGCACAGAGAGAAGAGTTAAATCCTGTATCACTTGTCCATTCATAAGTCGCACCAGGAATGCTACAATCTGCGGACAACATTATATCATCACCTTCACAGACTGGGCAGTTCAAACAGGTAACTGTCGTCACAGGCGTAGGATTTACGGTGAGTAAAAGAACGCCCGAAGTATCACTAAAACAATTTCCTACTTCTGCGTAAACGCTGTACTCGCCAGTATTAGCCGCAGATGTTGGATTGATAATTAAAGTCGAAGTAGAAGTTGGAATAGTACCTGTTGGCGTTATCCAATACCAAGTAACATCTGTACTTGGAAAGTCTGCTGATGTTGTCAATGTCAAAGCATCTCCAGCACAGAGCATGTTTCCAGCTAGACTTATTGGTGCTTCTGGTGTGTTAATGATTTCGCCCATTGTCACTTGGACAGCAGAAGTATCTGCACAGCCATTTGCACCTGTCACGATAACTTGGTAACTACCATTATTATCAATTGTCGCATTTGGAATAATCGCACAACTATCTGTAGAACTAAAGCCATTACCAGACCACTCAAAATCATAATCTTGTGTATTATCTGATAAAAGTGCTTTTAAAGTCACGTCTTCTGGACCTGTCGGACAATCATTGTCGGATGCAGCGACACCAATAATAGTCGGAGCATCTTGCAATATTGCCACCACATCATCTGTAGCTGAACAGCCATTTTGGTCTGTTACTGTTACATTATAAAATCCTGCAACTGCTGGCGCAGAAGTAACACGTGTTCCTGCGGAGAAATTAGCTGGACCAGACCATTCGTAAACTGCATTTGCAATCTGATTGGCTGAAAGCAAAATATCTTCATTCTCACATGAAGGTAGATTGTCGATAGATGCCGCGACAACAGGTAATGAACTTACAACAACATTTGTAAATTCAGAATTAACCGAAGTACAATTTTGCTGGGTAACTACACGGACACGCCAAGTACCATTGTAAGCATTTGTGGTATTTGGCAATTCTAAAGTATTTTCATTAGTAGAAAATTCAGTGAAATTTGGTGAAGTCCAGATGTAAGTTGCTGCTTGTTGGACATTCGTCAATAACTTTAACGTATCTCCAAAACAGATAGGACTATTAGAAGTAATTTCTGGTTGATCTGGCACTTCATTTACAAAAACAGATGCCATAACAGTATTCGATTGACAACCATTTCTATAAGCTGTCAAAAGATATGTACCCGAATCGTTGACTGTTGGGTCATTGATATCAAATTGGAAATTCGTATTATTCTGAGACCCTCCAGGTCCGATAAATTCAAAAGTAACTCCTGGTCCTGGCAATGGCAAAACAGCCTCTAATACAACATCCTCACCTTCACAAACTGTGATATTGTCATTTGCCAGCATAGCAGTTGGCGACTCCGTTACTTGTACACAAAGCGTCAATGATGGTAGGGAAAAACAATTATTTCTCGTAGTCACGACATAAAAGCAATAAGAACCACTTACCGTTGGTGCGGGAATAGAATAGAAAGGAGAACTCGTTGTATTTAACGCTATATCTCCACTCGCATTTTCTTGATACCAAACATACTCAACTTGTCCATTACCAGCAGGACTAGAAGCTGTCATGACAATGTTGTCGGTAGAACATACTTCATTTTCTACGATAAAAAACTCTGGTGTGGCAGGAGGTAAATCCGATTGCAAAACTTCAACAACTCCTTCCGCCATACAATTTGTCACTCCTGTAATTTCTACAGAATAGAAACCAGCGTCTGTTCCGTCTGCGTCTTGAATAGTTGGATTTTCGATGAAGGAAACGAAATTATTCGGGCCACTCCACTCGTAAGTAAAAGAAACGCCACCGATAGTAGAAGGTGGATTTGCAAAAAGATTTAAGACGTTGTTATTGCAATCTACAGTATATGTTGGTTCTGGACTTTCCGTCGTCACTCCTACGAGTGCTTGACAAGTTGCTTGATTTCCCGCTTCGTCAACAACTGTTAGTGTCACTGTTAAGGTGTCAGAGTTGCAAGTCAAAATATTTGGTGTGACAAACATGCTATCAATACCGCAATTATCAAACGAACCAAAATCAATTTCTACTGGGAAGATTGTATCCGTCACTGCACCTGAGGGATTTAAAGTCACAAAACTTGGCGCACAAAGGGCTGTTGGCATTTCTGTGTCAGCAATATTTACTATATAACTACAAGTATCTGCGTTTCCTGCTGCATCGGCAATGATGTAGAAAAATTCCGTTTCACCCGCATTCAAAGTTTCAACAGGCATATAGTCTGGTGCTTGAAACTGCGTTGTTGTAATAGTTGTCGCACCTTCGGCGTAATAGGAAGGACTAACCTCTGTATAAGTAATTGAAACAGTTATAAAACTTGTCCCGTCATTATCACCATTCATCTGCACAGCTGCTGCATCACAAGGGTTGACTCCATCTCCCGTTCCGCCAGGGGGGATTGGGATATTAACATTTGAAACTGCGGTAAAATTAACTGTTCCGTCACTCGCCCAAGTATTATAATCTTGTGCTGTTACAGTGAAAGTTACTTCATTGATTGTGTCACAATTAATTCCTCCAAAAGTTCCGAGTGAATTACTATCTTCATCAAAAAGAGTAAAGAATGCACCTGTACCTGAAGCGTCTGCTTGAATGGAAACTTTTATTTCAACATTACCAATGACATTAGCGCCAGTGCCTACAATCGCAAAGGATTTATCCTCCGCTAGATAATCATTCAAATTAGGATCATCAACAAATGTCAAAAGTGCATCTGCCATATTTGCTGGGGCAGTTATAGTTGTAGTGTTTCCAATCGTACAATTATCATCAATATTTTGAGGGAAAGGTAAAGAAAAATCCATAGAGCATTCACCCAAGGCAGGAGAAAGCGTTACATCCGTTGGACAGTTAAAACTTGGAGGAATATTATCTTCTACCATGATATTAAAACTGCAACTATCCTGATTTCCTGCACAATCTGAAACATAATATTTTACTTCATTGGTTCCTAAAGCAAAAGTTTCATTAACGGAACTTATGTTTCCTGGATTGACACGCGCACCGCCATTAATTGCGTACTCATAAAGCAATCCATTTGGTACCGTCGTTGGGTAGTCTAAATTAATAGTCGTAAAGCTAACACCTTGACAAATAGGATTGATAGAAAAACGCCCTGGTAAACCAGCAGGGATATTAGGATCTAAAGTAAAAGTTATTGTACCATCACTAGCCCAAGCATTAACTTGACTTGGTGCAAATTTTAACGTAGTAATTGACAAATCACATTGAGCGACCGTTGGCAAAGTTTGACCAACAATAACACCATTTTCATCCAAAATATTAAAATATTCTGTTGGGTCTTCAGCATCAATATTATCAATCAAAACAACAAAAGTAGCACTATCAGAAGCTGAAACAGGAGGAGGAGAAACTCCAAAATTTACGGTAATTGACTGAACGGGGGTATCAATCGGAGGTCCTGGTTGTCCAAAAATCAATCTTGTCGTCTGGTGAGATTCAGCATCACTACTACTGCCACAACCTTCAGAGATAACAGGAGGCAATAAAGTAAAATCTGAGCTACACATACCTGCATCTGTAAAGAGAATTGTATCTGTAGGGCAGCCACTTAACATTGGTACGTCCATATCTGTAACCATAAACGCGGCAGTGGTTGTATCTCTATTACCACATTCATCCGTAACTACAAAATCAACTGTTTGCTGTCGATAAATACCATTATTAGGAGAAGGGCAAACGGCTGCAGGCAAGTTTGCTAAATCAGAAGTCCCTGAATTAAATGCGTTCCAAATTAAATTAGAAGAACAATTATCCGTAGCAACTGCTCCACCATTTAAATTTATCCAGTTGACGAAAGCATCATTAATTTCAGGATTTGTTGTGCAACTAAAACTTTGGTCTTGCGCAGCACTTGTAACTGTTGGGGCTAAGGTATCAACAACACTAATTTGCATCACAATACTATCCGTATTACCACAAATATCTGAAATGTACCAACGTCTTTCAAAGAAGTAGCTATTGGCACAAATATTCCCCAATTGAATATCTGTTTTCGTTACAGAAATATCTCCTAAACCAACACAATTATCTGCTAAACCCGTCGGTTTTCCTAAGATATCAATATTCAATCCCAAATCACAACTAACAACGGTATCACCAGCTGTTGGCGTAAATGTCGGCGGCATCGTGTCAATTACTGTAATCATTTGTACGGAGATAGAGTCACTACATCCGTCACTTACAGTCCATGTTCGTTCTATCAATATATTCTGCGGACAATCTACATCCAATGCCGTTTCAGTATCTACAAAAGCAATAGTTGGTATACCACAAGCAATCACATCAGATGCAATCAAATTGCCAGTAAAGGAAGGGTCTGTAAATTCACAAGATACGGTTGTATCTCTTGGCGTCATATAAGACGGTTTTGCTCCATTGAGAACGAAAATAGACTGACTCTCAGTCGTCATATTTCCACTATCATCCGTTGCAGTCCAAGTACGAGTTATTCCGTATTGCGTATCAGAACAGCTTCCATTCATTGTTTGACCTGAATCTTGGACTAAATCCACTTGAACAGAAGCATCACAATCATCAGAAGCCGTGACAATAGGCGGAAGAGGTATCATATTCAAACAATTCAAGATTGTATCATTTGGAATATTATCAAATGTAGGAGCAATAATATCTACTGAAGCTACAGGATAACTAAAGGTTTCCGTTGTACCAAATGGATAAGTGACGACATAAGTCACATCAACTACTGTCCCCGCGGGAATAGAGTCTCCAATCTGATAGCCTGTTGCTATTTCATCAAACTCAAAGGTAAACCCAGTGGAATCAGAGGTAAAAGTAGGTCCAGCACCAACATCTAAAGCGGCTTTACAAGTCGCACCAACAAAGAGAGAGTCGGGACCAGAGGGAACGAATTGCGCTTTTGCATCTGTAGATAAGATACAAAAGATTAACAGCAATCCGAGAGTGGATAACAAGTTCGTTAATCGGTATTTCATACTATTCATAATCGGTTTTGAACGTCGCGTGGTGTTCTCAAGCTTGCTAAACGTGGATAAGAGTTTAACAACGACATTCTTTTATCATTACTAAAACAATAATTTTAGACATAGAATATGGAAAGACGTCACATTGTAGATAAAGCCCTATTTCCTATATCTAAGCCTTGCCTCATACAGATAAACATTCTGTATAAGCCATCAAAGACCGGGATTTATATTTTACTAAAAATCAGGATAAATGAGACAGTAGGTACTGTCTGTTTTGTGTAAATGTGTACTTTGGTAAAAATTGTACTATAAGGTGTGCTAAATAAACCGGTTTTTGCGAGAGCAAATGTATTAAAAATTTCCCTCATAAATGTTAAACGAATCAAAAAGGATGATTCGCTGCTTATATTTTATGTTTTTTTATGTATTTAAATGAAAAATCAGACTAAATGAATGTAAAAACGGTCTGTACTTTTCAGTACAGACCGTTTTCCAGAACTTAAATTTCAGGACAAATAAGTCTATTAAGCCGCCGCGTTTTTCTTAATCGCATCAAAAGCATCATAAGCTTTCTGCAATCTTGAAACAACTTCTTCTTTTCCTAATAAAGACATCATCGCAAAAACATCTGGTCCTTTCATCGTACCCGAAGTTGCAATACGCAAGATTGGCAAAACAGCACCAAAGCCCATTCCACTATCTTCTGTAATCCAGCCTTTGACTTTTTCCGTCACGCTCTCTGGAGAAAAGTCGTCCATATTTGTGATAAATTGAGATAGTTCTTCAAATTTAGCACGATTATCTGGCTTCCATTTTTTACGAATCATTTTTTCTTCGTAAGCTTTTACTGGCTCAAAGAAGTAGTAACCTTGCTCCACAAAATCTGTGATGAAAGTCACGCGCTCTTTCAACATACCTACGAAAGACTCCATGATTTCTTCGTCAGCGATGTAACCTGCTGCTTCGACATAAGGATAAACTTCTTTTGCCAATTGCTCATTATCCGTCGCCATTAAGTATTGTTGATTAAACCATTTGGCTTTATCAAAATCGAAACGTGCACCAGACTTTCCAATTTTTTCTACAGAAAATGCTTCGCATAAGCCTTCTAAAGAGAAAATCTCTTGCTCTGTACCAGGATTCCAACCTAAGAATGCTAAGAAGTTCACAACCGCACCAGGGTCAAAGCCAAACTCACGGAAACCCACGAAGCTATCTTCTGGTTTATCGCTATCCCATGAAAGTGGGAATACTGGAATACCCAATTTCGCACCATCACGCTTGCTTAATTTACCTTTACCTGTTGGTTTCAAAATTAAAGGCAAGTGTGCAAATTTTGGCATTGTATCTTCCCAACCAAAGGCGCGATACAATAAAACGTGATGCGCCGTACTTGGCAACCACTCTTCTCCGCGAATAACATGCGTTATTTTCATTAAATGGTCATCTACAACATTCGCCAAGTGATAGGTTGGCATACCGTCGCCTTTCATCATGATTTTATCATCCAATTCATTTGATTGAAATTGGACATTATCACGTACTAAGTCGGAAATATTTACCAACTCATCAGTTGGCACTTTTAAACGAATAGTATAAGGTTCGCCACTTGCCAAACGCGCTTTAATCGCATCAGCATCCATAGTCAAACTATTGTTCATTTGACGGCGTACATTGTGGTCGTATTTAAAAACCTTCTTTTCTGCTTCGTAGTCCGCACGTATTTTCGTCAACTCCTCATCCGTGTCAAATGCGTAATAAGCATTGCCACTGTCTACCAATTGCTGCGCGTAATCTGCATACAAATGCTTGCGCTCAGATTGACGATACGGGCCATAATCGCCTCCAATACCTGGTCCTTCCTCTGGCTCAATTCCACACCATTTCAATGCTTCGAGAATATAATCCTCTGCACCTGGCACATAGCGTTTTTGGTCAGTATCTTCAATACGCAAAACGAAGGTGCCCCCCATTTTTTTCGCTAACAAATAGTTGTACAAAGCAGTACGAATACCGCCAATATGTAGTGCCCCCGTCGGGCTTGGTGCAAATCTTACTCTCATTTTAATTTTGAATTTTGAATGATTGAATTTTGAATGCCTCTCAAACTTCGCTGATAGGGGTTAAATTCAATTTTCAAGCTTTAATTTTGGTTCTTTTGAAAATCTCCTGAAGGAGACATGAAAAAATAAAAAAATAAGCGATTACTTAATTTTAGTTTTTTATTTTTTCCTGTCACGAGATTTTTCAAAGAACGCAATTTTGTTGTCGTGTAAAACCTAATTGGATTAAACACTAAAACGTCAGAAAAATTCCCAAGTTTCAGTATTTATCTTCAACACATCTTAAAAACGGCGCAAAGGTAGATAAAATCTATTGATGTCGTTTGGATAATCCATTGAACATTGCTAATTTTCGGATATGTATTTAGTTAAGACGCCTAATTTTATTCAAAAGCTCTTCCCTAATTACCTCTGGCGCAAGCCGACAGAGGAAAAAATTCTGTATCTCAGTTTTGATGACGGTCCGATACCAGATATTACGCCTTGGGTTTTAGCGCAATTGGCGGAATATGATGCTAAAGGAACTTTCTTTTGTGTAGGAGATAATGTGCGTAAACATCCAAAAATTTTTGCAGCGGTAAAAAATAGTGGTCATGCGGTAGGCAATCACACGATGCATCATTTAAATGGTTGGGCAACAGATAAGGAAGTTTATTTGAATGACACTGAGGATTGTGCTCAACTGGTCAATTCTAATTTATTTCGACCGCCTTATGGTCGTTTGAAACCGAAACAAGCGACTTCTTTGCAGCAAGATTATAATATCGTGATGTGGGATGTTTTGAGTGGAGATTTTGATGAGAATATTAGTGGGGAAGAATGCTTTAAGAATGTATTGAAACACACGAAGAACGGGTCAATTATTGTTTTTCATGATAGTATTAAAGCTTTCCCGAGATTGGAATATGTCTTGCCGAAGGTTTTGGCACATTATGCGGGATTGGGGTATAGATTTTTGGGAATATGACGATTGGTTATTGGTTATTGGTTACTAGTTATTAGAACTGTACGAAGTTTTATTTTGCTAAGTATGACTTAGTATTTGACACAAATTCTGTGTCGAAAAACATGAGTCATCCCAAATTTTACAACAAGATGTTTTCAAAGTAAAAAAGGCACCTAAAGGTGCCCAAATTGGGGTTTTAGGGGGTAACATTAATATT
>CAZQTE010000146.1:6537-12084 GCA_964595615.1 uncultured Saprospiraceae bacterium | reverse complement strand
TGTCATATGTCAAAGTTAATTATTTTCTTTGACACAGATTTATGAACAGTCTCCAGAAAACAGAAAGGATATTAACATCAGACTCTATTGATTTAATCCACTCTCTATCTTTCCACTTAAGGATATTCTTAGGCTTACTTGCTAAAATCTCGGTAACATCCTTTGAAATTTCAACTATTTCGTTAAAAAGTAATTCATTCTGTTCTTCAAGAGAATATACATCTCCTTCTACTTGAAAAATTTCACCTGCCTCTAGTAATAGTGAGTCAAGCCAGCGTCCAGGATTCTCTAAAAAAAAGTCCGTCATCTCTTTCTTAAAAGACTTTATTTTTGCGTTACCTAAATCTTGCCTTTTCATATAGTCGTAGAAATACAACATTCTTTTCATTCCTTCTTTGAAATCTCCTTTTATTGCTATTGGATGTTTATAATTCCAAATTTTAGAACTAACAATTTCAGTACTACAACCTATACCTACTTTCCATATTAATGGAATAGGATAACCTCCTTCAGAAATATCCCTGAGTCTCGTTAGTTCACTATTTCCACTATACAAATAAGAACGTAATGACATATTGTTAGAAATATTTGTCGAAATAAAATCTTAAAAGCCTCACACAAACCTCTTCCGCCCCTGATAAATGCCCCCACCAATCGTATCAAACTTCGCCCCTGTCACCGAAGACAAACAATTCACCTGATTCTCCACTCGCAATACACCCAAAAGTGCCATAAGCGCCGCTTCTTTAAAATTTATCACTTTGGGAACAGGTAAAATGACTTCAGTATCGGTGCATAATGCTTGCATGCGTTCGATTAGGAAAGTATTGAAAACACCGCCGCCCGTTGCGAATATACGATATTTTTCTCTGTTTAGATTCTCTGTTCTTTTGATATTCGTAATCTCATTTTTCAATTGCTGCGCTAATTGTTCGACGGCAGTACAAATCTTATCTTCCAGAGAAATTTCCGCTTCTAAATATAGCGGCAAAACATTCTGACTTATCCACGAATTGTCTAAGGATTTTGGATAAACTTGAGTGAAATAAGAAATCTCATTGACTCGATTTAAAAGTTCTTGATTTACTTTTCCTCCTCTTGCTAATTCCCCTTTTTCATCAAACTCATTTCCTGCCAAATTTGCTAAGGCATTGAAGATTTGATTGGCAGGACCGATGTCATAAGCAATGAATTTTTCGCCTAAATCACAAGAGATATTGGCTATACCTCCGATATTTAAATAAAATTCATAGCCCGGATAAAGCCACTTATCTGCTATTGGTGCGAGTGGCGTTCCTTCTCCATCTAAAGCAATATCATGTGTTCTAAAGTCGCAGATTACTGGATAACCCGTCTTTGCAGCTAAGGCTGCGCCGTCTCCGATTTGTATGGTAATACGGTTTTCGGGTTGATGAAAAATGGTGTGACCGTGAGAGGAAATGAAGTCGGGTTTGACTTTATTTTTGATGCAAAATGTCTTGACTAAATCAGCTAAATAATGCGCGAAATAAGTATTCGTCTTTGCAAAAGTGAGAGCATTTTGCTCTGGTAGATTTTTGAGACGTACTATCCATTGTTCTGAAAAAGGGAGGGTCTCTGCGACGAGGATATCAGAATTTAAAATGCGAAATTCAGGGGAACGTGCCAGCTGAATTTCGCAATAAGCCAAGTCCAAACCGTCCAAAGAACTGCCAGACATCAAGCCAAGTACTCTATATGTATGTTTATCCGTAATGATTATTTTTTTAGAGTCAATGTGTATTCTGCAACAGCTTTGATTTCGTCTTCTTTTAAAACGCCTTCAAATGGAGTCATGACACCGCGTCCTTTTTTAATGACTGCGATTCTTTCGTCTACACTCAATTCAGAAGTTGTTAAATTGAATGCGCCATTGCTGCCCATATTTCCTTTTGAACCATGACAGATAACACAGTAAGTTTTGTAAACTTTTGCGCCATCGACTTCTTTGGCTGCGACAGGTTTTGCCTTGCTTGTTTTTTTAGAACCTGTGTCATTACTGCCACAAGCGATTATAAATGCTGCTATAAATGCGAAAAAGAGTAATTTTTTCATATTGGATGATTTTTATTTTTTTGCAAAGATAGAAAACCCATGCAAAGAATACGTGATTGGAACGTGGATTAAACACAGATTCTTTTCAAGCGTTTCTAATGTCAATTATTACAGAAGTATGCTTCTTCAAATATGACTTAGTAGGAACGCAGATTGAACGGATAAACGCGGATTGAACACGGATTTTTGTTTAGTTCTCTTTCAATAATTCACCTTAATTCGCCAAATCTGCATCATTCGATTATCTATTCCTCATTCTAATGAAAAACTATATGCAGTAACGCCAGAGAAGCCGCCAATCCCCATCCAATTTTCGTCATTTGACTATCTGCTGCTTTAAAATAATCAGAGATAGAACGTGTTCCGTTTTGTAGCATCGTCGGGATAGCTAAAGCTAAAAAGGCAAATAAAATTACCCAACCTGCACGCACAAAATAATTCATATCTGGAAAGAAATGAATGATGATTAAGTGCAATGGAATCGTAGAAAGGAATGCTGCCAAAGCCATTTTGTGATTTGGGCGCAATAAAAATGCTGCGGCGCAAATTGTTACCACTATTCCACAATTAATGTAGTAGCGCAATTCATTTAAAGTATGCGTAAATGCAGCTGTCGGGTTTTCGAATTTCACGTAGAGCAAAATCCAGCCCATGCCAACACCTGTGCATAAAATAAATAAAATTGTGCGTCTGCCTGCGGCTACAGTTTGCGCGTCCGTGGCTTCTTTATTTAAATATCTTTTGTAAATGTCAATGGAAAATAGAGTAGCAATTGAATTGAATAATGAATCTACCGTACTCATTAGCGAAGCGAATAATGCACATAAGATAATGCCGCGCACACCGACGGGAAGATAAGTTGTCACTAAATAAGGAAAAGTTTGGTCTGGTTCTGCTAAAGGATTATCTGCTAAAATACCTGCCAAAGCAATCCCAGGAATGACAATAATTATCGCCATGAAGTATTTCATTACTCCGCCGACCATTAAACCGACTTGAGCATCTTTCAAACTCCGTGCGGCTAAAGAACGTTGTACCACACTTTGGTTGGCACACCAATAATTGATATTTAAAAAGGTCAAACCAAATATCAATGTCCACGGCAATTTCTCATGGTCTGCGGGAAGGTGGAGATGCATGAGTTCTGGTGTTTTTTCATACAATTGCCCCCAACCACCGAGGTGATGAATAGCAACCAAAAGCACGACGATACCTCCAAGTGTCAAAATGGAAAATTGAATAATATCCGTTCTCACAACTGCTCCCAATCCACCAAAGTAAGTATATATTGCCGAAAATGCACCCAAAGCAAAAAGCAAAACAGCGACTCGAATAATTCTTTCCTCACTGATAAAAGAGAAGAATTCACCAAAAACCAAATCCGCAGCATACGCCCCCCAAAATAATGCTGCGCCCAATCCAATCGTGGAAAGTAAGACGATATTGGCGACGGAATAGGTTGTCGCGACTGCTTGCCCCAAACGTTTTTCAATAAACTGAGTAATCGTAATAACCTTATCTTTCAAATACAAAGGGACAAAAATGAAAGCTGCCATTAAAATGCCTTGCATCGCATTTATTTCTAAAATACCTTGCGCGATACCATATAAATAAGCAGACCCCATCATTCCTAAGAATTGATAGCCTTGCACATTAGTCGCAATTGTAGAAATCGCAACCGAATGCCATTTTAGATTTCGATTACTCATAAAGTATTCTTCACTTGTCACGTCTTTGCCTACGCGCCCGCGTAATGCTACGAGCATGATGACTGCGAAATAAATGAGAACGATGATGAAATCGATGAGCATGATGATTGGTTTTACTTTGCTGATATTAAGTACTAAGAACGACTTTCACTTCTTGCCATACTTTTTTCTTCGATAAAAAAGTATCAAAAAATCAAGTCTTTATTCATTTCTTAACGCTACACTACGGACCAAAAAGCTAAACAAAATCAAACTCCTCCTTCGTCGTCAGACACGATTTTGTTCTTAACGCTTTTTTATCCTTCGTTTCACTAAAATGAATAAGGACGACTCGCAGCGGATATCGTAACTTAGTTTAATACTCACAAGGTAAAACAGATTTTGCAAAAATTCGTAAAATCCTTAAAGTCATGAAAAACCTCTACATTTGAACTTCTCAACAAAAAACTACGTTGAATAACTGAATTTAATTTAATCGCAGCATTTAAAATAAATGAAAAGACTGCGACAAACGAAAAAATACAATCGTAATGACCTTAGAACAGCGTATTACCGCAGACATGAAGACGGCTATGAAAGCCAAAGACAAGGTTTCTTTACGCGGAATCCGCGCAATTAAAGCAGCTGTCATTTTGAAAAAAACAGACGGTAGTGGTGCAGAAACATTATCTGCGGAAGACGAAATCAAATTAGTACAGAAATTGGTGAAACAACGTCAAGATTCTCTTGGCATTTATGTAGAACAAGGACGTGAAGACCTCGCGGCTACAGAACGCGAAGAAATCGACGTGTTGAAAAGATACCTTCCTGAGCAGATGGGCGCAGAGGAATTGGAAGGTGTGATTAAAGATATAATTGCTAAAACTGGTGCGGCTTCTATGAAAGACATGGGAAAAGTAATGGGAATGGCAAGTAAACAATTGGCAGGAAAAGCAGACGGAAAGTCTATTTCTGCTGTTGTGAAACAACTATTAGGATAGGAAATAGTTGGTAGTTGATGGTTGATAGTTGGTGGTGAGACTGCCAATATTTCATCCCAATTCACAAATTTAAAAAAGGAGATGCTCTTTGAGTATCTCCTTTTTTATTTTTTGAATTTTCCTTCATTATTTTATCAATTCTGCACCAAATTAATCTTTTTATTTAAAATTCGCACATTAAAATACAATTTATTGCCATTTTATCAAAAAAGCTTCATTTTTCTACTTCAAATTACAATGCAAGCACATTATTTTAATAATTTTTATCAAAATTGTATAAATAAAACAATTTCATTAAAATATTTGCAATTAAATCCCAAATCGCTGTAAATTTGTGTTATCAATTAGAAAGAAAAGAACATTTAAAGAAATGTTTTACAAATTGATAATTTAATTATTGTGAGGTGATGAAATTTGGCAGCCATGCCCCTTTGTCTCAGGGGTGAGGAGTTCGGAATAAACCGTTGATGCTGAATTTTAAATTAACAAGCTCTTGCTTTTTGATTTAAAATTCAAACTCGATTGGCTAACCGCCTTTTGTAGGTTCGAGTCCTACTCTCACAGCCACTTGAAATGTTAAATGTATAATGCCAAATGTATAATTGCCGCGCTAACGAGTGCCGCTATTAGACATTAAACAATATACATTAGACATTTAAACATTGTAAGATGATGAAATTTGGCAGCCATGCCCCTCTGTCTCAGGGGTGAGGAGCTCGGGATAAACTTTTGACTTCGGTCTTTAGCTAACCGCCTCTTGTAGGTTCGAGTCCTACTCTTACAGC
>CAZQTE010000146.1:3761-6437 GCA_964595615.1 uncultured Saprospiraceae bacterium | reverse complement strand
AACATTGTGAGGTGATGAAATTTGGCAGCCATGCCCCTTTGTCTCAGGGGTGAGGAGTTCGGAATAAACCGTTGATGCTGAATTTTAAATTAACAAGCTCTTGCTTTTTGATTTAAAATTCAAACTCGATTGGCTAACCGCCTTTTGTAGGTTCGAGTCCTACTCTCACAGCCACTTGAAATGTTAAATGTATAATGCCAAATGTATAATTGCCGCGCTAACGAGTGCCGCTATTAGACATTAAACAATATACATTAGACATTTAAACATTGTAAGATGATGAAATTTGGCAGCCATGCCCCTCTGTCTCAGGGGTGAGGAGCTCGGGATAAACTTTTGACTTCGGTCTTTAGCTAACCGCCTCTTGTAGGTTCGAGTCCTACTCTTACAGCTAAATCGGATTTTTTTCCGATACACTTTTAATTTAGAGCAAGTTCAACTTTGGTTGGGCTTGCTCTTTTTTTGTGCATTTTAAACAAATACTCTTTTCTTTCTAACGGATAATAATTCACTACAAAATCAATCCTCAAAATTCTGAAATTTGTTTCATAAAAGTAATCAATCAAATTTTGGAATATGCCATTTTTATTATCATTTCTACTTTTCAGTTTTTTCTCATTAGACGACCTTGGAAACAGAGGAACATACGAAGTTAATATAGAGACTACATCAGGAGAAAAATTACATCTCTTTTTAAATGTTGCTACCTATGATAGGTTAGACACAATATTTGAAAGCAATGCAAAGTTTAAAGAATTCCTTGTAAACATGCAAGGTTATGAAGATATTGAAGCTTTTAAATTTTATAAAAAAGCTTACTATTTAGAATATCCTAAATACTCTTTTAATAATTTAGAGAAAGAAAAATTAAGAGCCACTCTCCCTGAAGACAGAGTAACTTTGCAAATTGAAAAAATCACAGTTATTGAATACTTAGGATTTCAAAAAAGAAATACATATTGTAGTTTAGGAACTCAATTATCGAAAGAAGAGATTTTCTTTTTGCAAGAAAAACCATATTTTAGCAAAGGAATAAGTATCGATATAAAACATGAAAATTATCACGATTTACATTTTATATCCTATAACAAATCTTTATCTCAAGCAAAATTACAAGAAATGTATTTAGGCATAAAAAAAGAATACTACATGGCAACTACGAATTGTACAAAGTCGGAAACATCCTATATATATTCAGACTTTCTCAAGGTTAAACAGAACGAACTAAAAGAACATCAAATCTTACTTTTATTAGTTTGGAATCCATAAAAAAGAGCAAACCAAGCCGAAGCCTAATTTGCTCTTTTAATATTACTTCTCAGCTTGGAAAGCTGAGTTACGGGATTACCTCACTAAAGTAAAGTACTTCTGTATTGGTAATCGCGTCTCATCTAATGTCAAGATGAAGAAGTAAGTACCTGCCGGCAATTCATCACCTTTGTAAGTACCAAACCAATCATTTTGATAGCCGCGTGTCTCGTAAACTTTATCTCCCCAACGATTGAAAATCATAATGTGATTGTCTGGGAATTCATCTAAACATGGGAACATCAAGGCATCATTCATATTGTCACCATTTGGTGTAATGACGTTTGGCGTGAAGCAATCTCCTTCGCCGTCTTGACCACTCACATTGATGAATACCGTTGCCGTATCACATACTTCTGGACAATTCAAGTTACATAATTGGTACTCAAAGAAGTCATCTCCAAAGTAGTTTCTGTTCGGGATGTAATCAAATACGCCACCGCCAAGGTCAACTAATTGACCGTGTCCTGTGCGACGGATTATGCTGTATTCCCATTCTAAAACATCTCCTGTCAAATCATTCAATAAGACATCTTGCGTGAGTAAAGAGTCGTTGTATTGTACATTGTAGAAATCATCATTCGCTAATAGCGGTAAGTCATTCCAAATCGTGATACTGTCCGTGCTGTAACTCTCACAAGCGCCATTTGATAGCGTCCAATAGAATGTGTTCGCACCTGGGTCTAAGTCTGCGATTAAGGTCGCTGCACTCAATGGTTCAACTACACGCGCGCCGCCTGATGTCGTCCAGATACCTGTTCCTTCTAATGGGCTTTCTGCGGTGATTGTCAATTCGGTTTCGCCACAAGCAAAGATTTCGTCTTCGCCGCTAATGAATGCTAAACTGCTTAATTCTCCGCTGATGCTGATTTGTACAGTATCCGTATCAAAATCTAAACAAGTTCCTTGAGATAGCGTCCAAATGAATGTGTATAATTCATTTTGTTGCATTCCGTTGATTGCCGTATTCGGGTCTGTTGGGTCAACAATTTCGATACCGACACTTGCTTGGTTTGTTGGTTGTGACCAAATACCTGTGGCAACTGCTGGTACCTCTGCACTTAATTCTGCGCTGACCGTTCCACATAACTCTTGGTCAAGTCCTGCATTTGCCGCATCTGTTGGAATGACACTGATATTGATAGTTACGGTGTCTGCACTGTAATCTTCGCATGCTCCGACAGACAATGTCCACACAAAAGTATTGTCACCTTCTTGAAGGTTGAATACATCTGTATTCGGGTCATTCGGGTCGATGATACTTGCACCTGTTAGAGTTGTCCAAGTTCCTGTTCCAATTTCTGCTGGGACAGCTTGTAAAGTATAATCAACTGCTGCGCAAAGCGTTTCTGCCGTTCCTGCATCTGC
>CAZQTE010000146.1:0-3661 GCA_964595615.1 uncultured Saprospiraceae bacterium | reverse complement strand
GCGTCTACTGCGCTTGCTACAGCGATTACTGGTGCAAAAGTCGATGCTTCAAAACCATTTGGTCCAAACCATTGATAAGTGGCACCTGCAAAGAATGGTACATTTAATTGTACTGTTTCGCCTTCACAGATTGGATTGTCTTCGCTTGTTGTATTCGTTGCTATTGGCGCAGTTGCCGTTCCATAAACTGTTAGATATTCAGAGTTTGACACTTCCGAAGTACAACCATTGACTGTAACAGTCACGTAGTAATAACCTGTGTTTACTGTTGTTACATCTGGCACGAATAAAGTCGGACTATTTGTATTGTCGATAACGACATCATCACCCGCTTCATTCACAAAATGCCATTCGTAACTAACTGTTGTTCCAGAGTAAAGGCTTGCATTCAATTCAATGATTTGACCTTCACACAAGAAATTTTCTGCTAATGTCAATTGTGGTGTCTCTGGCAATGCATCCAAGTCTAATAAGATAGATTGAACTGTTGCTGCACATCCATTTTCAGGTATCAATTCTAATTGATAAGTGCCTTCCATTTCGAAACTCACATTTGGTAATGTCACGGTATAAGTGTCCGTTGCCAATGCGTTTGCGGAATAAGAGAAGCCATTTGGTCCTGTCCAGATATAAGTCAACTCACCTACATTCAAGTTCGTATTGGTTGCTGTTAATGTCACATTGCTACCTTCACAGAATGTTCCTTCTGAACCGTTTGAGATTGCTGCAATATCTGCAATAACTGGCGTTGGATTTACTTCAACTGTTGTTGTCGATACATTTTGCGAAGCACATCCTTCACTTGAAACTGTCAATTCGTAAACTGTCGTTTCCGTTAGATTGAAAATTTCAGGGTTTTGACTTGTAGAAATAATTTCTGTTTGTCCTTGAATGCGCCATTCGTAAGTTGCACCTGCAATGTCTCCTGCAAATAGTTGTGCAGTTTCACCTCCACAAATTGGTCCGTTATTACTAATCGTTGCAACTGGAATTTCATTCACTTCAACTGATGCTGGTTCTGAGATTGAACTCGTACAGCCATTCACTGTTACCTGTAAAGTATAAGGTGAGATTGACATTTCATCATTCGCTGGCAAACTCAATACTGCATCTGCTCCAACAAGCTCGCCGTTCGCATTAAACCATGCGAAAGTTGTTCCTGTAGGATATGCTTGACCTTGTGCAGCTAATGTAAATATTTCGCCTTCACACACCTCGCCTTCCGTGATAATTATTGGAGTCGCAGGTTGTTCAATGATATCAGTAACAACAGTCGTTTCATTCACTTGACAACCGCTTTCGCTGGTAACTGTCACCGTGTATGCGCCATTATCTTCTGTATTCACATTCGGAATAACTGGACTTGGAGCATTACTTGTAAAGCCATTTGGTCCTGTCCATTCGTAAACGATTTCTCCATTATAGTTGCCAGCATTTGAGAATAGTGTCAATGTGCCGCCTTCGCAATTGTCAGACAAGAAGTATGACGGAGATAGTGTTGGCATTTCAAAAACATCTAAAATGTATTCGTCAGAAGTTAAAGTACAACCGTCAACTGTGATTGATACACTATACGTTCCTTCGTTATTGCTACCCGCAGGGCTAATGATTAACTCGTTAGTATTTTGACCTGTGATGTTTATTCCATTCAAATTCCAATTGTAACTCACTGACGAACCACTGTAAACTGGAACCGTCAAAGTAATTGTCTCCCCTGCACAAGCTGGTCCGCTATGTGCAATAACTGGCTCAGGAACTACGTCTGGAATGATGTTAATATTCTCCGTAGAGAAAGTCGCAGAGCATCCAAAGAAGTCCGTCAAGACCACTTCGTAAACGCCATTGTGGATAGACGAAGCATTTGGAATTGTTGGATTTGGAATGCTACTCGTAAAGCCGTTTGGTCCTGTCCATGCGTATGTTTCGACGTTCTGATTGATGGCTTCATTTACAAATAATTGTAAATCAGCAACAGAACAATCTGTATCCAAAGCATAATTCACATAAGGGTCTGCTTCTAATGCATCTCTAACGATAACTGTTGTCGTCGTCGTTGGAGAAATACATTCATTCGCTATAATCGTCAATTCGTAAACCGTCGTTTCAGTTTGGTTCGCAAATTGTGGATTTTGTAAATTTGAAATAATCGTAGACTGACCAGTAATACGCCATTCGTAAATTGCATTTGGATAGTCATTTGCGAATAATTGTGCGTCGCCGCCTTCGCAAATTTCGCCTGCGTTAGTTGCTACTGCTGTTGGAATTTCATTGATGACAACAGGGATTGAAATTGAAATTTCAGAAACACAACCGTTTGCATTTGTTACGCGTACTGACCAGTCTCCTGCTAAGTATGCTGCGTAATCAGCTGGGATTGTTGTCGTTCCTTCTGTTGTCGTCAAACCTGGACTTTGTAGTGTCGTTTGACTGCTACCCAATGGTCCAATCCATTCAAATAATGCCCCGCTCGTGCTTGTTTCCAATATCAAATCTTCTCCTTCACAAATTGGTGCATTCGTCGTAATCGTCGGCTGCATTGGTTGTGGTAGAATATTAGTGACTTCGATTGATTGCGTGACTGAACATCCATTTCCGTTGGTCACAGTTAGAGAGTATTCGCCATTATTCAATTCTGACACGTCGTTTAATACTGGATTTGGTAGAGACGAAACGAATGCGTTTGGTCCTGTCCAAGCGAATGTCAAGTTGTTATCAAAGACAACATTTGCCTGTAAACTCAAACTACCTCCATGGCAAATCGCATCTGTCGTCGCAGTCGGTGCGAATTGAGGCGATGCATATAATGTCACTTCGATTGGATCAGTTGTCGTTGTACAATCGTCAGAGGTAATGGTCACTACATAAATTCCTTCGTCAGAAGATTGAACTGGGTCGAGGAGTAATGTATTGCCATTATTTGCAATTGAGAACCCATTTAGTGTCCAAGCGTAACTTACGTCTGCGCCAGTGTATTGAGGAACAGTAAGTGCTACTGCTTCGCCGATACAAGCTGGACCGCTAGTCGTGATAATTGGTTCTGGTAATGCATTCGTGACATCAATTTCGATGCTGGTTGGAATACTTGTACAGCCGTTTTCATCCGTTACTACCAAAGTATATGTTCCGCTATTTTCGGCGTTTACATTTACTAAAACTGGATCTTCGTTATTACTAACAAAATCGTTTGGTCCCGTCCATGAGTAAGTCAAATCACCTTCACCCGTTGCTGTAGCATCTAAGATGAATTCTTGATTACCATCTGTACACGGAAGCGGTGTTGCTGTGGCAATTGTTGCCGTTGGTTGTGCGTGGATATCTAAAGCATATGCCGCAGAAGTATTATCACAACCGTCTACAGAAACCGTTACTATGTAATCACCTTCGTCCGCTATTGAGGCTGGATTGATTGTGATGATGTGACTGTTTTCTGATGTTAAAACAACACCAGCTTTTGACCATTCGTAACTTACATCTGTTCCTGTATATTCTTCGATACTCAATGTTATTGCTTCGCCTTCACATACTGGGGCGTTCGATACAATGACTGGTTGTTCTATCGAATTCGTTATGTCAAGTTCAACACTCGCTGCATCTGAAATACATCCATTTTCGTCTGTTACAATTACTGTGTATGTACCGCTGTTCAATTCCGTTACATTTA
>CAZQTE010000145.1:0-12112 GCA_964595615.1 uncultured Saprospiraceae bacterium | reverse complement strand
CCGACAAACGCCCATTTTCAAGCCAAAACTAAACGAAAAAATAAGCGGCTCAGATGCTGTATCTATTAATCTCACATTCCTAAGGTCAAACTTTACCAACCGATTTCATAAAGAACCAAAAAAATAAATGAGTTACTAAGCCATATCGGCTAGTTCCATCCAGCGTATTTCTTTTTCTTCTAATTCATCATTGATTTTAGCCAACTCTTTTCCTAATTCTCCTATTTCGTCGGGAGTTATTCCTGGCTCAGAGAATTTTGCAGAGATTTCATTTTTCTTTTCTTCAAGTTGCTCGATTTTACGCTCTAATCGTTTGACCTCTTTCTTTTGTTCGTGGGTCAAACCACCTTGTGCAGCGTGAATTTGTTCGTGTTTCGAGAGCTTTTTGTCTTCGTTTTCTTTTTCAATTTTGCGCGTTGCGCGATCTTCTAATTTCTTAATTTCACGGTAGTCGCGGTAACTGCCATTGTAATCTCGGACGACTCCATTTCCTTCTAAAATGAATAAATGGTCTACTAATTTATCCATAAAAAAGCGGTCGTGACTAACGATAATCACACAACCTTGGAAACTAATCAACCACTCTTCTAAGACATTCAAAGTGACAATATCCAAATCATTGGTCGGCTCATCCAGAATTAAGAAATTCGGATTTTGCATCAATACGGTCAACAAATACAAACGCCTTTTTTCTCCCCCACTCAATTGACTAACATAAACCTGCTGATGTTTGCGGTCAAACATGAAACGCTCTAAAAGAGCGCCTGCTGTCAATTTATGCCCTTTTTCTAATGGAATATATTCGGCAATATCTGTAATAACATCAATGATGCGTTTGTCGTCTTTGAGTTCGATACCCTCTTGACCGTAATATCCAAATTCGACCGTACCACCAACGACAACTTTTCCGCTGTCAGGGCGAATTACCTTTGTCATCAAGTTTAAGAGAGTCGTCTTACCTGTTCCATTTTTACCAACTATACCAACTCGCTCGCCTTTCTTAAATTTATAATCGAAATCTTTAATCAGCAATTTATCACCGTATGACTTACTGATGTAATGACATTCTAAAATTTTACTGCCCAAACGCGAGCCTTTCAAATCAATATGCAGCGTATTATCTTCAATATCTGCCGTTGCTTTTTCTTCAATCGCATCGAATGCATTAATACGGCTTTTTGCTTTAGTGGTACGTGCTTTGGGTTGACGACCGAGCCATTTTAACTCTTTACGCATCAACTTTTTCGCTTTTTCTTTCTCTATCCCTTCCGTCTCGTTGCGCGTTGTTTTTTTGATTAGGAAATCGCTGTAATTACCGCTGTATTTATATAAACTCCCACGCTCTAATTCTACAATGACATTACACACTCTCTCCAAAAAATAACGGTCGTGCGTCACCATAAACAAAGTGATATTTGGACCGCTCAAGTATTCTTCTAGCCATTCAATCATCTCGATATCGAGGTGATTGGTAGGCTCATCCATGATGATAAATTCTGGGTCTTCGACTAATAATTTTGCGAGAGCGATACGTTTGCGTTGACCTCCAGAGAGTGTACCGACGGGCTGGTCGAGATTGGTAATATTTAGTTTGAAGAGAATTTCCTTGATTTGGGCTTCAAAATCCCAAGCCTTATGTAATTCCATTGCCTCTAAAGCCTTCTGCATTCCGTCTGTGTCAGAAGGCTTTAACATTGCCATTTCATAGTTACGAATGGCAACAACAACCTCATTATCACTATCAAAAACCGTCTCCATGACCGTCCGTTCAGCACTCATGATTGGCTCTTGAAGGAGATAGCCACTTTTAATTCCTCGCGCTAAATGAATATTTGCAGTCAAACCTTCAGGTGCTTCCTCGCCTGCAATGACGCGCAGCAAACTCGTTTTTCCTGTTCCATTTTTGGCGACGAGCGCGACCTTATCCCCCTTGTTGATGTGCAAGGTGATATCCGAGAAGAGGACTTTTTCTCCGTAGGATTTGGAGACGTTTTCGAGTGTTAAATAGTTCATATTTAGTTGTCGGTTGACTGTTGACAGGATATACGTGCAAACTGATATTTGCCTGCAAGGTACAAATAAGAAGGTGAGGAATACGAAAAAATAAACTTAGATTGCCTTAAGTAGGTTTACATATTTATTTCTTAAATATCTTCTTTCAAGTGGCTGACGCGGCGATAAATATCTCGCATTTTTACTTTTAAATTAAAATTGGGCAAATTAACGTGACTATCTAAGCCCATAACGCCCAATGTTTCAAATGCTCCTTTTTCATTTTTAGAATGAATAACAACAACAGGACTATCAGTTTGGATAATAATGTACTCTAAAAGAGATGGAATGGAAAAGTAATGCAGCATCTTAGCTCCTTTATCAAAGTTAGCCGTAGATTTTGAGGCAACCTCGACAATAATACTTGGATTTTTGATAAAGTTATTATTGATTGTTTCTTCGTCACCACAAATCACAGATAAATCTGGGAAATAATACCTTTCTTGAGAGTCTATATAGATGGCTAAATCACTATTATAGACACTACATTCTTTCTCTGATAAGGCATTAGATAAAGCAACTTGAGCATTATTAGCAACCTTTGCATGATTAGGCGAACCGCCAGCCATAGCACGGATATAACCTGCATGATACTCCAGTTTCACGTCAGAGTTTTCGAGTAGTTCAAAATACTCTGCTTCTGTATATTTCCTATCTTCTAATTTTACTTCGCCCATATTCCAAAGTTACAAATATTTGAACAAGCAAGCAATAACTTACACATAAACCGTATCCTTCCCTATCCCCTTCAAACGTTTAATCGTATCAACAGGGTCTTTCGACTTAAAAACAGCACTACCCGCCACTAATACATCCGCGCCAGCTTTCAGTAAAACTTCTGCGTTCTGTAAACCTACTCCCCCATCGATTTCAATCAAGGTTCCCGTATTTCTTACGGTAATCATGTTCTTTAGTTTACGTGTCTTCTCCAATGTTTGGTAGATAAACTTCTGCCCTCCAAAACCTGGATTAACAGACATCAAACAAACCAAATCTAATCCTTCCAACAAATCTTCCAATACACTAACAGGTGTGCCTGGATTCAAAGCAATCCCTGCTTTTGCACCAGTTGCTTTAATCTGCTGTAGTGTACGGTGAATGTGTGGACAAGCTTCGTAATGCACAGTGATGACTTCCGCGCCCGCAGCACGAAATTGCTCGATGTAGCGTTCAGGTTGCGCGACCATCATGTGTACATCTAATGGCTTTTCCGCCATAGCATGCATGGTTTTGACGATGTCCATACCAAAGCTGATATTGGGTACAAAAGTTCCGTCCATGATATCGATATGAAACCAATCAGCAGTGCTGCTGTTGACCATTTCAAAGTCTTTGCGGAGATTAGAAAAGTCCGCTGCTAATACTGAAGGTGCGATTAAATGCTTCATGCTGCAAAAGTAGGTTTTTAAGTAGTAACTCTACACCTTATTATGCATCAATTTTTATGAGGAAGTTTTCAACTGATTTCGCACTTCCATTAAGGCATAGCCCAATAGGTTTAATCCTTGCCATTTTTCGGGATATTGTGCGCGCGTATCATCAGCTTTTAGCCCTATTCCCCATATTCTATCATAGGGACTGGCTTCTACTAAAACTCGAGTTCCAGTTTTTAAAAGAAAATCTTGCAGTTATTTAGTTCCTTTTCTATTTCATCAATGAAACATCTCCTTTGTACAATCCAATTTCACCATCTAGAAATAAGACTTCTACAACATAAATATAAACGCCGTCTGCTAAGGTTTCACCTTTATATATTCCATCCCAAGCATACATTGTATCATTTGGCTGAAAATTGGCTGCTTGATAAAGCAATTCGCCCCAACGGCTATAGACTGAAAAATTATTAATTTGCTGAATATTTGGACTTGGTCCTAGAATTGTAAAATAATCATTTACTCCGTCTTGATTAGGAGAAAATGCATTGGGAATATAGACTTTTCGGACATCTCTAACATCTATTTTTAAACTATCTGTAGACAAACAACCTGCTCTAGCTGTACGAGCTGTAAGGGTTATTTCCATCGAATTTTCAGGAGTAAGTCCTATACTTTCACATTCAATTTCACAAAAAACATTATCTGATGCTTCCCATATAGTACTATATGCAGGCTCTGAAAAAAAGGCATCAATATTTACAGAATCACCCAAATCTATAAATATATCTGCTCCCATATCAACAACAAATGGTTGAGGAATGAGCAAATTAATTGTGGTATCAAATGAGCAGCCATATCTATCTTTGATATGATAATTGTATTCTCCGCCAGCTAAATTAAATATACTTGGCTCTATTTGCAATGAATCATTGATAAAGACTTCAAAAGGCTCCGAACCATTTATGAAAGTATCGATAAGAATTGTTCCGTTATTTTCATCAACGCAACCGGGGTCAATTGAACTTAACTCTGCTCTTAAATCAGTGTCTTGGACTATCGTTAAATCTAAAGTAACGATACTATCACAGCCATAGGTGGTTAACAAATTATCCTCATAAATACCCGTCGTGTTAAAAAAATTATCTCCTAAAGAAAAAGATAAACCTTCACATAATGTGTCAACTATGGTGTAAAATTTAGGAGCGACATAAATAACTTTCATGTTAGAAACGATGCGACAAAACGGATTATCAAGATTGACAGTACCGTCTCCAACAACAAAACGATAGTAATAATAACCACCAGACAAATTAGTAAAAGGGTAAGTCAAATTGGTCTCACCAGCAATATCTTGCCAGGTTTGACCTTCATCTAGACTCTCTTGCCATTGCAAAGAAGGATTGGCAAACTCTTCTCCTATTATCGTGGCTGTCAAAGTAATTGGATTACCATCTTCACAGATATTAGCTACTTCTTCGGGTAAAATGAGAGCTTGCGGTCCACAGGCTCGGAAAGAAATATTGTCTAATGCTAAATCATTACCACTACCTCCTGGGGCATTATTCTGTAAAGCGAGCGTAATGGAAGTTTGTTCTGGACCTGTGGTAAAAGTAAAACCATAGGTATTCCAAATTTGGTTGGTTGGAATATCTCCTGTTTCAAAAACAATTTCGCCATCTAAGAGAAATGATACATTAGGTTTTATACTACCTGAAGCAATTAAATTATGGACGTCTGCGGAAAATACATAAAGCGTATTTTCACACAAACCCTCTACCTCTTTTTGATAAAACAAACCTGGTTCATAGCTCGCATTAACGACCATCATATAACCATTTGGGTCATCACTATTATCACCAATATTCAACCAAAATGAGGCAAAATCGCCCCAAGTTGATGTATTGTTTGTAATTGTATAATTACCATCAAATGGTGGAGGATTTGTCGCATATCCGTAGCCAGGCGCAATTTGAGGATTAGTTAAAAGAATATTAGCTTCGCCAGAACCGAAGTCTCCGTCAAGAAAAATATTCTCCCCTAAGTTACCGTCACAAAGTTGTGAGAAGGACGAAGTTGTCATTCCAAATAGAAAGGCAAAAAACAGAAAATATTTTTTCATGATAAAGGAATCTAAATTTTGTTCCTGTCAAAATTAATGCAGAATATAACTTACTCGCAAATTTGAATAACAAAAATCTCTATTTCCTCTACTTCGACGACACTTTAATAGGATCCTCTTTAAAAAACATTACATAAACTAACCAACTCAACAATATTACAATCGCTGCGGCAATCAAAGGATACAAGCTACTCATTGCTGTCAGATAACCTCCAATAATAGGAGGTATCGCAGCACCAAAAGATTGCATAGATTGATTAATGCCTAAGATTTGACCTTGCTGACTTGCAGAAGCTTGATTAGAAATAACGCTAATTAAGTTGGGTGCAGAAATTCCCTGTGAGAAGGCAATCAAAGGTGCAATAGCATATTCCCAAGTGACATCTTCAGGAAAAATAACGAGAAAGATAGAAGCCCCAAGAGTAAATATTGTAATCTTTAATAAAGTTGAAGGAGCATATTTCTTAGCTAAACGAGGTACTAAAAATCCCTGTGTAATGACCAACCATATTCCAACCCAAGCATAGAAAAGTCCAATATCAGACTCTGAAAAAGAGAATTTATCAATTAACGCAACTGCGAAAAACTGAGTAAAAAAGGCAAATCCGAGTGTCAAAAGTAAAGAAACAGCGAAAATAACACGTAGATTGGGCGTTTTGAATGAGTAAGTAATGTTTTTAAATCCTGTTAAAAAACTTAGCTCGCGTGTTCCTTTTTCTTTTAAAGTTTCAAAGAAAAGAGCTTGTACAAGAAAAATATTTATCAAGGTCAAAATCGTAGTAAACCAAAATGGGGTGGAAGAATTAAACCATGAAACTATCGTCTCATCTGCCAAAAATCCACCTATTGCAGGACCTAAAATAAAGCCCAATCCAAATGCCATTCCTACAAAGCCAAAATTTTTCGTCCGTTCAGAACCTTCACTAATATCCGCAATCGCAGAGTAAACAATCGAGATATTTCCTCCAGTAAATCCTGGCAGCATTCTACTAAAGATTAGTAAATACAAATTTCCATACAATAAGGCAATCGCAAATAAAAAATATCCAATCATCGTACCTGCCAAAGATACCATTAACATCGGTTTGCGTCCGTGTCTATCAGATAATGCTCCCAATATAGGTGCGCCAAAAAATTGCATAATTGGAAATGCCGCCAATAAAAAGCCATAAATTATAGAACGGTCTTCATAACTCATTGTCCCATTAAAAAAATCCGAACTGGCATCAAAAAATAAGGCAGGTAATACAGGAATTATGATTCCAATGCCCAACATATCAATAAAAACGGTTAGGAAAATAGGAAGTAGGAGGGATTTTTCTTTCATAATATTCAATTTAGGAGAGCAAAAGTAGCTACGATTTTAAGTCTTTTCCTGAAAATGTGTAATTTTCCGCAAAATCAATTCTTATGTTACGAAATCTATTTTTCCCTTTTCTCCTTCTTTCTCTTTTTTCCTGTAACGATGCACCTCAGGAAACACAAAAGACTGTACCTGCTGAAGAAAAAAAGGAAATCACAGACGACTTGGTCATGCGTCTTTCCATGAATATGCTTGCCAATCCTAAGACTCAATCGGAAAAGGACAAAAATATTATTCTAAATTATGCGATTGACAATAATTTGGATGTACAGATGACACAGAAGGGGTTATTCTTTCTTATAGAAAACGAAGGTGAAGGTGATTTATTGAAGTGGGGCGATAAGGTTTCGGCTAATTATACTGGACGGTTTTTGGATGGAAAAGTCTTTGATAGCACAAAAAGAAAGGGCGAACCTATGTCTTTCTTTATTGGAAATATGATTGAAGCTTGGAACGAAGGTCTACAACTTATACGTCCAGGAGGAAAAGTAACTTTCTTAGTGCCTTCAGCTTTAGCTTATGGAACAGAAGGACTAAAAGATAAAAAAGACAGAAGTATTATCCCAGAAAATACAGTTTTGCGATTTGATATTGAAATACTTGAAAAATTAGAAAAATAGACTTTAGACTTACCAACATAAAAGCAGACTTATCCACAAAAATAAATAATTGATAATCAACTACTTAAACAAGTTACCAACATCACCTTGAGAAAAATCATTGCTACTTCTGCGCCTTAGAAACTAAATAAATAGCAATAGAGCCAAAGATTATATTTGGTAGCCACACTCCTAAAATTGGCGTGATTGCATCACTCATTGCAAAAGTCTGTGTAAATCGCGAGAGAAATATAAAAATAGCTCCTATTCCAATTCCCATAGCCAAGTGTAAACCCATTCCTCCTCGTACTTTTCGAGCAGCAACGGCCATTCCTATAATTGTCAAAATTAAAATGGAAATAGGCTCAGATGTCCGCCTATAGATTTCAATGTCATAAATTTTCGTATTACCTAAACCTCTATCTATTTCACCTTGAATGAACTCTTTCAGTTCTGGGGTGGTCATCATTTCTTTTTGATTGTGAAACCGAACAAAATCTTCTGGTCGAAGATTAAAAGTAGTATCAATTGTCTTCCCTTTTCCCTTTATCATCGTCTCATCCATTCCATCAAATGTTCGCATTTCATAGTTCTTAATCTCCCATTTATCTGGATATCCTAAGAATTTTGCATTGGTCGCTTTCGTCAATGAAGTTAATTGATTGTTCTCAAAATGTTCCAAACGAATATCTCGCATCGTTGTATCCTTCGCATGATAAAATCGCACATAAATTTTATCCTTTGGCGTAATAAACATGTGAATATTCTTGTCAATTGTCCGATTATGGTCTGTGACAATATATTTATTTTCAAAGTCAATCCGTGTTTTATTACCATTAGGGACGAGGTAATGATTCGCCATAAAGTGAAAGCCAGCAATAGCTCCTCCTGCTAATAAATACGGCAGCATTAAGCGTCGAAAACTAACCCCAGCATTAAGGACAGATATAATTTCAGAATTAGAAGCTAGACGAGAAGTAAAGAAGATAACAGCAACCAAAGCATACAATGGCAATAGAATTGCATTGATATAAATCAAAAAAGTGGCGTAATAATCAAAAATGATTTCATTAACAGTACAGGGCTTTTTAATAAATTCCTCCACCTTCTCCGTAAAATCAACAATCAAAGTAATCAAAGAAAATATCAGCACCGTGAACAAGAATGTCCCGATATATTTTCCAATGATGTATTTGTCAAGTTTCTTCATAAAAAAAAGTGAGAGGCGAGAGGTGAGAGGTGAGACTTTTAGACTTGTGAAAAATCTAATATCTAAAGTCTAACATCTAACATCTCTCCTTGATTAAAGTCTTCTAGCCATTTTCACTACCATTTCATTTTTCCATGGCACAAAATCACCTGCAATAATATGTTTGCGCGCTTCACCAACTAACCAAAGGTAAAAACTAAGATTATGTAGCGTCGCAATTTGCGCTCCCAAAAGTTCTTTTGCTTGAAACAAGTGGCGTAAGTATGCTTTGGTATGATTGCGACTTGTGCTACATGCACCATTTTCATCAATCGCACTGAAGTCATCTTTCCATTTCGCATTCTTCGCATTATAGCATCCTTCTGCTGTATAAATAAGGCCATGACGCGCATTCCGACTTGGTAATACACAATCAAACATATCAATACCTAAAGCAATACACTCCAAGATGTTAACTGGTGTCCCCACCCCCATGAGATAACGTGGTTTTTCCTCTGGTAAATGGTCCGTAACGATGTCCGTCATTTCATACAACTCTGGCGCAGGTTCTCCTACTGATAGTCCACCAATCGCATTTCCAACACAATCTTGGTCGGCGATAAATTTTGCAGACTCTACACGCAAATCTTTATAAGTACTTCCTTGTACTATTGGGAAAAAATTTTGGTCGTAGCCGTACAAACCTCCATTCGCTTTATGGTGTTTTATACAACGTTTGAGCCAGCGATGTGTCAAATCTAAAGACTTTCGTGCGTAGTTATATTCACATGGATAAGGCGTACATTCATCAAAAGCCATGATGATATCTCCTCCAATTTCACGCTGAATATCAATCGCTCTTTCTGGTGAAAAAAATTGCTTTGAACCGTCAATATGCGAAGCAAAAGTTACTCCTTCCTCTTTAATTTTACGACGTG
Organism: uncultured Saprospiraceae bacterium; assembly: GCA_964595615.1. GTDB lineage: Bacteria > Bacteroidota > Bacteroidia > Chitinophagales > Saprospiraceae > JAHDCG01. Next base: position 2,476 of record CAZQTE010000145.1, on the reverse strand, counting down.
CCGCCAAAGAATAAACTTGGTAACCACCACTATCTGTCAAAATAGGTCTGTCCCAACCAATAAATTTATGTAAACCACCCGCTTTTTGTAAAATATCCGTTTTTGGACGTAAAAAGAGATGATAAGTATTTCCTAAAATTATCTGCGCATTGATTTCATCTTTTAACTCTGCTTGATGAATTCCCTTTACAGTACCGACCGTTCCAACAGGCATAAAGATAGGCGTTTGGATAGCACCATGAGCCGTTTCAATAGTACCTGCTCGCGCTTTTGATGCGGGGTCAGTATGTTCTTTCGTAAATTTTAACATAAATATAGTTGACAATTCTCCTATTGGGAGGAACAAAATGATTTTCAGAACGCAAATGTAAACAGCAGAACGGGCATATCGTAATAAACGATATGCCCGTTGCTTTTTATTTGCTTTTTTAACCTTAGAATATCTCCAAAAAGGAGTTTTGAGATATGAAACTTCTAAAAGCGGACTCCTAATTTAATCGTTATAGAGTTTCCAATAGCTTTAATATCATTTTCTTCCCAAATGCCTGTGTCTTGATTTTGGATAAAACCATTGTCATCGGTTACATCTGTAAAAATACGATTATAGTAAATACCAGCAATCACAGCAGTCGCTGTACTTACACTATACTCACCTCCGATACCAAATCCCCAACTGAGAGCTAGACCATTAATTTCTTTTTTAATGTTTAAGTCTGACTCTGCAATAGCAGGACGACCAATAGCCTCAGGTGTATCTGTAGTTTGAGCGGCAGACAAATCTCCAAATGCTTTTGATCTAAAACCAAAAGTCAAGCTAGGCTCTGCAAAACCACGAATGTGTCCGAATTCACGTGTACGCATTTTTAAACCAACAGGTATTTCTACATACTGAATACGGTGTTTTAAACTTGCGCCACTTTGTATTGTGTCAATAGCAACAGGTAAATCTTCTGTTTTTTGCCAAAAAGTCCCCGCCTCATCATATTTCAAGGTTCCACCTTGACCAAATGCAAAGCCAATTCCTGTTGTGAATGCATAATTTTCTTGGAAGTAGTATTCTCCAAAAACACCTAAACGCATCCCCAAATTAGTACCAACAGAATTAACAAATTTATCATCACTATCTAGCCAAGAGAAACTTGGGCTGGCTTGTACACCAAAACGCAATTCGCCTTGTGCCATTGCGTTAAAAGAAATTAATGCTAAAAAAAGAGCAAGTACAGCAATTTTTTTCATGCTTTTTTAGTTTTGAAAACCAGAAATAAAAGATTTTAGATTCTATCAAAATCTAAAATCTTCTTTTTCGGTTTGATTAGTTTTAATAGTTGTGGTTTTGTTCCTGAGATTATTTTGCCTATTACAAAACGAAAAAACTGATGAAACGCTGACTACTATTTCAAATCAGACTTATTTTCTATAATTTTTTACGACTTTTGCCTTTTTACAAGACGAAAGGACTTTTTAAGTCTAAAGTCTAATATCCAAAGTATAACATCTTAAATAAAAGTATGACTTGTCAAAAGTGTTCACTTTTCTTCACACTTCTTTTCTTTTCTTTATTCTTTATCAACTGCGACAAAGGTAAGAATATTCCTGATGTCAGTGATATCTCTGTTGATTTGGATTTTCGCCATTTTGAAAAAGATTTATTCGCCATTGATACCAATGACATCGCCAAATCTTATGCCGAATTGAATGCTAAATATCCAGTTTTTGGAGATATTTATTTTAATCAGATTCTAAAAATCAATGACCCGCGTTACGCACCACAGGGTAGAGATGCTTATTTGAAAGGCTTTGTAACGCATCCTGCGGTTCGTAAATTATATGATACGACACAAATACTCTATAATGACCCAAATCGAGTAAAAAGTCACTTTACAGAAGCTTTTAAGTTCTACAAACATTATTTTCCGCAGGAAAAAACGCCTACGGTGACGACTTTTTTATCAGAATACTCCGTCGCAGCCTTTATTTATGGAGAAAATGATTTGGCTGTTGGTTTAGATTTTTTCTTAGGTGATGATTATCCTTATCAAAATTACAATCCAGGGAATGATGCTTTTTCGGCTTATTTGACACGTACCTTCAACGAGGAACACATGGTTTCAAAAGCTATTCGGACTATGGCAGAAGACAAAGCAGGACGTATTCAAGGAGATAAATTATTGGATTTCATGATACACAATGGAAAGCAATTGTACTTTTCTGAACAAATATTACCGCATACTCCAGACTCTATTCTCATGGAATTGTCCAGCGAAAAAATGGCTTGGGCAAAAGATAATGAGCGAGAAATTTATGCTTACTTATTGGACCGTGAATTGCTTTTCAGTACAGATTATCGAGAATTTAATAAACTCATCAATCCTTCTCCTGTAGGTAACTCGGACATGCCACAAGATGCACCTGGTCAGACCGCTAATTATATCGGTTGGCAAATGGTACGGGCTTACATGGCGCGTAATCCTGAGAC
>CAZQTE010000144.1:5676-12162 GCA_964595615.1 uncultured Saprospiraceae bacterium | reverse complement strand
CCCTTCAGGGGTTGGGGGCTTTTGAAACGAATATAAATTCCGTCCAAAGTCCAATAGTAGAAGCACCTTACAGTAATAAGTAAGTGACGTTATTTATTTGGATAAAATTTGAAGGCAAGATTTTTTCGATAGTTTTCTTTTAAAAATCGTTGCATAGTCTGCACTACGGAACTATTTTTAAGAGGAAAATAGCGGAATAAAGATGTCTTCAAATTATCCAAATAAATAGTGTCACTTACTTATGTAAGGTGCTTTTACTTTTGTAAGTCTTCTAAATGACAATTTTAGCAAGTCACAACGCATGTTATAATATTTTTATTTAATACTAAAAAAATAAATGTAATTAAAAAAAACACATTAATGCATTTAGTGTGACATGGTTAATTTAATATTTAGAACAAAAACAAAAACAAAAACAAAACACAATTAACTTAAAATCAAGTAATTAACTAAAAACTACAACACAAACTAAAAACTAAATACTATCTAAAAGTGATAAACTTCCGAAATGATTTTATTTTTAAGAAAGTGTAATTCTTCTTACATTTGTGAGGTAGTTAGGACATCAAGAAAAAAAGACGAATATTCACCTCCTTTTCGTTTTGATATTATTTCCCCTGAGATAATATCTTTCTACTCTTTGTAAAAACGATAGTTTATTTTTCTATAAATTACGTCAATGTATTTCCCTTAAACTGATTTCTACGAATAAAACTGTAATCAAACTAATCAATACAATAATTGTGCAGCTTGATGCCTTTTTTTCAGGATTTAATTTCCTGGATGAATAAAAGAAAACGCCCCCTTCTTTCATGACGGTGGTGTATATCTTTTAAAAAATGTTTTAATAGATTCAACGAGAAACCAGAAGGAAGACGAGAAAAACAAACATTTACAAAATTAAAGAGCAGCGAACCCCCAATTTTTTCTGCTTTTACCACACAACAAATTTATGAATTCATCCCATAAGCAAATTTTGGTCATTGAAGACCACGAATGTGTACGCGTATTATTAGGAAGCTGGTTAAAAAAACAGAATTATCAAGTAACCACAAAAGCTGACGGCTTTGAAGGTATGATGTGGTTAGATGAAGGAAATATTCCAGATTTGATTTTACTTGATATGAATATGCCACGTGTTAATGGCAATGATTTTCTACGTAACATTCGTAATAGTGGCTTTTTTAGAAATATTCCAGTTATCGTTGTATCGGGAACTGAAACTCAATCAGAAATTGAACAATGCATAGACTTAGGTGCGCGCGGTTTCCTAAAAAAGCCCTTTAACCCAAGCAATTTAAACGATAAAATCGGCTCTATACTTTTCCCTCCAATAAGTAATCCTTTAAGCTTAGCTTAGAGCATCATAAACTACTAAATATCAGGCAGATATGCATAATTGATAATAATACGTATCAATATGAAAAACAGTCCGTCAAAATAGTAGAGTAATGCTCGAATAATTGATTTTGTATACTCTTATTAAAAGTAAGTTGGACGCAAAACGCACATTGTAAGAACTTCTAAACAAAACTAAATTATGAACCCAATTCTACTGCGGCCTAATAAAAAACAGGAGCAGAAAGTAATGGTTTTACTGGGATTAAATGGAGAGACCCCTAACTTTGATAGTACTTCACTTCCGGAAGAAAACCCTTTTCGCTTGAGAGAATTTCAAAGTTCTTATTTAGCATTTCGCTGGCTCGAAGCCCGCTTAGACAAGCCAAATAAGATTAAGGAAATTCAAGCGATAATTTCTGATTATGATTTCTTGGAAACCGAAGATTTCATGCTAATACGTGCCATTCAGGAACATGAATGTTTGCGCGAAATTCCTTTTATTTCATTATACCATAATGAAATGCCTGACCCTGCCAAGTTGTTAAAACTGGGTATTGACGATTGTTTTAAACTTCCTGTAAACAACGAAGAGTTAGAAACACGCATCAACTTTTTGAAGACCTTCAAAAAGCAAAAACAAAATTATAAAGCTAAGCCAGATGACGTTTTGGCACCTAAATTGCCTTGGCAAAAACGTTTATTTGATATAACATTTGCTTCCGCGGCACTTTTAGCAGCAAGTCCTCTTCTACTAATATCAGCTTTAGCTATTAAATTAACGGACGGAGGTGATATAACCTACACTTCTAAACGTGTAGGAACGGGGTACAATATTTTCGATTTCTTAAAACTACGCTCTATGTATCAAGATGCAGACCAGCGTCTTGAAGAAATGAAAAAATTAAATCAATACGAAGAAGGAAGTGTATTCCAAAAATTTGCGAATGACCCACGTGTTACGCCAATTGGAAAAATCATCCGTAAATATAGTATTGATGAGTTACCACAGCTGGTAAATGTTATTAAAGGTGACATGTCTATCGTAGGAAATCGTCCTTTACCTCTTTATGAAGCACAAGAACTAACTCGTGATGATTGGGCTCGCCGTTTCTTAGCACCAGCTGGCATCACAGGACTATGGCAAGTGTCTAAACGTGGTAAAAACGACATGTCTATGCAAGAACGCATCGACTTAGATATCTCTTATGCTAAAAATTGGTCTTTTTGGTATGATATCAAACTAATTTTGAGAACACCATTCTCAATCGTCCAATCATCGGATGTATAAAGAGTACTGAGTTTTGGGTTATGAGTTAAAAAAACTCACAACCCAAAACCCTCAACTCACAACCCCTTATAAAACAAAGAAATAACGAACAAGAGCGAACTCCCTCTCGCAAATTTGAAAGCCAGTGCATCCCTTAATCAGCATCATAACAGTAAACTACAACGAATTAGAAGTCACTTGTGAACTTCTCAATTCGATACGCGCGTGCGGCTATCCAAACATTGAGACCTATGTGGTCGATAATGCTTCAAAAGTCAACGCAATTCCTCATATTAATGAGCATTATCCAGAGGTAAAGACGATTAGAAGTGAAGTGAATTTGGGTTTTGCAGGTGGAAATAATCTCGCCGTCAGGGAATGCAAAGGAGATTACGTTTTTTTTATAAATAACGACGCGGAACTCACGAAAGGAGCTTTAGAAAAGCTGATAGCAGCGTTTGAGAAAGTTCCGCGATTAGGTGTGGTAAGTCCGAAAATTTGTTTTTTTAGGACTGTTTCGAGTGGTAATGACGGCTCGGGTACGACTACTGACCAAGGTTTAGCGTCTTCAGAAATGTCTGGAGATATTATTCAATACGTTGGCACGACTCCCGTTCATCCGTTGACTGCTCGGAACAGTACTTTTGGAACAATGGACATTGACATAGGGCAATATACAGAATTCAAACCGACCGCCTATGCCCACGGCGCAGCTATGATGGTCTCTCGCGAAGCTATCGAAAAAGCAGGTTTGATGTGGGAACATTTTTTCCTATACTATGAGGAATTAGATTGGTGTGCACGCATTCGTCGTGCGGGTTTTGAGATTTATGTCGAACCTAATGCCAAAATTTATCACAAAGAAAGCCTAGCAACGGGGAAAATTAGTGCGCTGAAGACCTATTATATCACCCGAAATCGCATTCTCTTTATGCGAAGGAACCATTCGGCTTGGCAAATCGCCGCATTTACCCTATTTTTGACCTTCTTTACTATTCCAAAGAACGTATTAACTTATATTCTCAAACGAGATTTTAAAGAATTACGCGCTTTTGGGAAAGCTATCTGGTGGAATATTCTAGATGTTTTCTCTATGGAGAATGGTAAGTTGGACCCTATCCCCTCGCCTTTTCAGAAATCTGCTACGGCAGCTTTGATTTAAAATTTTAAATTCAAATTCAAGTATCAAATTCAAATTCAACACATCTTGAATTTGAATTTGGTAATTGAGTTTGAATTTCCTACGAAATTTCGGACTACACATGAGCATATTAATTACACTTTTCTACATCCTCTGCGGAATCTTCGGGTTCTTCCTTCTCCTCCCCTTTTTGACGACTTTTTTCTCGCTTCTTTTTGGTAAAGAACGGGTGAAAATTCCTGCGCAAGAGAAACAACATGACTTTGGAACTATTATCACCGCTTATAAAAATTGTGATATATCTAAAGGACTGGTTGAGAGTCTAATAGCGCAAAAATATGAAAATCAGCATATCTACCTTGTCGCGGATAATTGTGATATTTCTAACTGGGATATTGAGCATGAGAAGTTTACAATCTTCCGTCCAGAGCCTGCTTTGAATTTGAAAGCAAAATCTATCATCCATGCTATGGAAAATTTTGTGCGTCCGCATGAGTATACGGTAGTTTTTGATGCAGATAATGTAGCGCACCCTGACTTTTATAAAGTGATTAATAAGTATGCAAACGCAGGTTACAGTTCAATCCAAGGTCAGCGCACAGCAAAAAATTTAGACTCAGTTTATGCTTGTGCAGATGCGACGGGTGAGTTTTATAAAAATTATACAGAGCGCTATGCACCTTACCTTTTAGGTGGGTCAGCTGTCATTTCTGGTAGTGGGATGGCTGTAGAAACGAAACTGTACAAAGGCTACTTAGACAGTCCAGAAATAGAGCAAGGCAAGCATTTATGGAAAAAAATGCTGCAAGAAGATAAAATTTTACAAAATTACTTATTGCGCTTGAATGAAAAAATCGCTTACGCTTGGGATGCGATTATTTATGATGAAAAAGTGAGCGATGGAGATGCTGTAACGACACAACGCAGCCGTTGGTTGTACTCTTATTTCCAAAATATTCCAAATTCATTGGGTATTCTACGCCGTGGTCTTTTCAATTTTTCGTTTAATCAATTTTACTTTGGTTTGGTGACGATTGCGCCGCCTTTATTGGTTATGATGGGAGCTTCGGGTTTATTAGCTTTTGCGGCGCTATTCATTAACCCTTGGGTAACAGCTGCTTTTGCAGGAGCATTTTTCCTTTTCTTTGGCACTATTTTCTGGACACTTTATTTGAGTAAGGCAGAACCTGTAATTTGGAAAAATTTACAAGGTTTACCTATGTTTTTATTCCGTCAATTGGCAGCTTTGCCTAAGATGTTGAATCCAAACAAGAACTTTAAACATACAGAGCATAAAAAGGATGTGGGAGTTGAGGAATTGGTCAAATAGTTATTAATTATTTGACAATTCACTATCTTCGTTTTTTTTAACATCTAAACTTTGATAGAATGAAATTTCATCTTTTTTCCTTTTTACTTATTTTTTCGCTATTTGCTTGTAAAGAAGAACCACCAATAATAATAGATTTATGCGAAAATGTTGTCTGTAATAATGGCGGGGTTTGTGATGCAGGAATTTGTGATTGTCCTCCAGAATTCATGGGGATTACTTGCGACTCTCTAGCACCTGCAAGCGCCATTAAGATTAACAAAATCTATGTAACATCATTTGATGATGGAAATTGGGACAGCGCAGGCAGCAATGATAATAGTAGACCTGACATCTGCGTACAGATAGCGGGTAATATTTTACCTGCTCCATTAAAAACAGATGTCATACAAAATGCGAATCATGAGATAGAACATGCATTTGATGTAGATTGGAGAATTGAGAATCAAGAAAATCAAGTTTTCGTTCTTAACTTTAATCTCTACGATGATGACGAAAATGAAAGTGGAACATCAGAATACATGGGTAGCCAAGGTTTTTTCATCTCAAACTACAGAGCAGATAAACCATCAGAAATAGATTTTCCTTTAGGTGCTGGCGGTAGTGAGATAGGTATTCGCATTGAATTAGAATGGATTTTTGAATAAAATCTAAATACTTCTAAGTGAAATAACCATTAATAGTATTTTAGCTACATTCTATTTCCATATTTAATTTTATGTACTTATGAAAAATACAACTTTGGTTATTTCACTTTTATTAAACATCGTACTAATAGCCCTCTTCGCCTTCATTCTAACCAAATTAGGTGGTGCGCGATACGTTTATTTCAAAATGAAAAATCGTGGCGTAGCTGGCGTATATATGCATCGGAAAAATATATTTGAGAACCTTCCGAAAGATAGTACAGATGTTGTATTTTTGGGCGATAGTTTGACAGAGCAATGTCCTTGGGATGAATTATTCCCAAACGTTGACTTAAAGAATAGAGCAATTGAAGGTGATATGACAGACGGTATTTTAGATCGTCTCGAACACGTCACTGCATTGACTCCCAAAAAACTATTTTTATCTATCGGTGTAAACGATTTACTTTTTCACTCCCCTGATTACATCGTCGAGAATTATAAAAAAATTCTCACCAATATCTCCCAACAATCCCCTTCAACAAAAGTCTTTGTACAAAGCTTATTGCCTGTAAATAACAATGTTCGCAATACAGGTGTAAAGAACAAAGACATTTCTGAAATTAACCGTCAACTAAAGACACTATCCAAAGATAAAAACCTGACTTTCATTGACTTGCATAGCAAATTAGCAAATAATGAAGGTCTACTGCCAGAGCGTTTTACACGCGATGGTATTCATCTGAACGCAGAGGCTTATATGCTTTGGCGGGAGGAGATT
>CAZQTE010000144.1:0-5576 GCA_964595615.1 uncultured Saprospiraceae bacterium | reverse complement strand
AGTCGCCACACATGACCGTCAACCGCCAACTGTCAACCGTCAACCAACACGGAAGATGATTTTTAATAGCATCCCATTTTTCATATTCATTGGCATTTTCTTGCCTTTGTACTTCGCCCTACGCGGAAAAGCACGACTTTGGTTGTGTCTTATTGCCAGTTATTTCTTTTATGGCTGGTGGGACTATCGCTTTTTGAGTTTGATAGTTATCTCGACGGCTTTGGACTATTTAGTCGGTCTTCAATTAGGTCAAACAGAGGAAAAAACAGCCCGCAAACGCTTGATGTTATTGAGTATGGCGGTCAACTTAGGTTTCCTTGCCTTCTTCAAATATTTCAACTTTTTTGCGGATAGTTTTGCGGATGTGCTGGTTTCAATCGGCTTTGAACCCAGTTGGCATACGCTGAATATCATTCTCCCCGTTGGAATTTCCTTTTATACTTTCCAATCCATGAGTTATACCATTGATGTATGGAAAAAGGAGATACCCGTGGAGAAGAACTTCTTGCGATTTGCGACTTTTATTGCCTTTTTCCCACAGTTAGTAGCGGGTCCTATCGTTAGGGCAAGTGAGTTTTTGCCTCAATTTCAATCAGATAGAAAGTTTGATTGGAATAGGATTGTTAGTGGTTCGGGTCAGATGTTATGGGGTTTCTTTAAGAAAGTAGCGGTAGCGGATAGTCTTGCGCCCTTCGTTGACCAGTGTTTTGCCGCGCCAGATACTTTTAGTTCGATGCATCTTTTTATTGGTGTATTGTTCTATTCTTTCCAGATTTATTGTGATTTCTCGGGTTATTCTGATATCGCCATTGGCTTGGCGCGGATGATGGGATTTGATTTTCCTGAGAATTTTAGAACGCCTTACTTCTCGCAAGACTTTAGTGAATTTTGGAAACGCTGGCACATTACCTTGTCTTCTTGGTTAGGCGATTACCTATACATTCCTCTTGGTGGTAATCGAAATGGAAGCTTCGGTTCGGTATTCTTTATTGGTTTGTTTAGTTTATTTGCGATTGGTGTGACGGGTTGGTTGTGGCTGATACCTGCGTTTTTGCTTATTTATGCAGGTGGATATTATTATTTACAACAAGGAAAAAAACAAAAAGCGAAAACGTTTACCATGATGAATCTCATGGTCACCATGCTTTTGGGTGGCTTGTGGCATGGTAGCAGTTACGCGTTTATATTCTGGGGCTTTTTACATGGAGCGTATTTGATTTTTCAGCGCTTACTGGGTCCTGGATTTGGAAAATTATTAGACAGTTTGCGTACACCTTCTTGGTTAAGAGTAGGAATCAATGTAGCGATTGTCTTTAGCTTAACCAGCTTGGCTTGGATATTTTTCCGAAGCCCGGATTTTGAGACGGCGATGTCAGTTATTTCTGGCATCGCCAACCTCGAAACTTTCAATTTCGGGTCGGTGATTAACAAGTTTGTGGTATTAAAAGGTGTTTTTGTGGTGGGGATTTTGCTAATGGTAGAGGTGTCGGATTTGAAGTTTAATTATCAGGAATTGTCTTTGCATAAGCCTGTTTTTAGAGTGGTGACATATGCGCTATTACTCCTCTTAATTGCTTTTATGGGGACTTTTGATAGTGATGCTTTTATTTATTTTCAATTTTAAAACCCGTAGCTCAGCTTTCCAAGCTGAGAACACCGTATATCAGTTTTCTAAACTGATAAAATAGTATCGAAATATGAAAAAATCAATTTGGATATTCGCAGTTTTAGTTGTCACCTTTTTAGGTGACCGAGGGATTGGCTATCTGATGCAGCAACAAGCTTCTGCAAGTCAATTCCGCTATGCTCGTCTATATGATAATCGTGCTGAGGCAGATATACTTTTGGTGGGGAATTCTCGTGGTCTTATCTTTTATCAGCCTTATATAGAGGAAGTTACAAAGTCAAAAACTTTCAATATTAGCTATAATGGTTTGCCGATAGATTTGGCAAATGTACTGGTTCAAGATTATTTTGACCTCTACCCTGCACCTAAAAAAATGGTGGTAGATGTGACTATGTGTGATCGTCTGAATGGACAATTGATGAGTGAGTTTAAGATGTATGCGCCTTTTTCTGAAAAGCTGTCTAAACTATTAAAAGACAAATCAGATACAGCATATAATGGAGGGCAATTTTCACATCTATTCCGATATAATTCAGAGATTTATCAGCGTAATTTATTCTACCAAAATAAGACAGATGAAGATTGGTTATTGGATAGAGTGATTAGTGATAATATGGTGGAAAACTCTACGGATTTAGAAGATTATACTATCGATTTTCAGCCAACTAAGAAAGTTAAACAGGTAAAGACAAGTTTTGAATATCTTAGTAATCAATTAATAGGAACAGAGGATGAGAAGGAAACAAATCCAGAATATGTCATCAACCAATTGGTGGAAATGGTAAAGTATGCTCAGTCAAAAGGCACAAAAGTAGAATTGGTTATCAATCCTTACTTCCCTGCTTTTGCTAATAAAATTGTGAATATTCAGGATTTGAAAAAGACAGTGGAAGCGAGAACTGGATTGCCAGTGAAAGATTATTCTTTAGCGATTAAAGAGAAGGCTGGATTTGGCGATTATCAACACTTGAATAAAACGGGGGCGCGTGCTTTTATTGATAAAATGTTGGCGGATAATGTGTTGAAGTAAAGTATCACGCCGTGTCCAAGTGAGATTTGGACACGGCGTGAAACGACCGTGACACCTTATAAACTAAGACAAATACTTCTTAATATTATCCATATCTCGTACTATTTGCGCACGGATAGCTTCATAAGAAGCAATGAAATCAGACTTTGTATTTTCAATTTTACTAGATGACTTTTTGACATCATTCGACAGTTTTGCGTGCTTTTTCTTACTTGACTCTATCTCTGCCATCATCTTCTTTATCGCCTTTTCTTTTTCATTTATTTGAGTGGCTAAAGCCTTCATCTCTTGCTGTTTAGTGCCAATCTGCTTTTGCATATTGCCATCCAAAGCCTGCTCAAATTTCTTCTCTTCTTTCTCTAATACATTCAAATAATGCTGTGCTGTTTGCGTCAAATTTTGTGGCGTTGCACCCATGGTTTGAGCCATAGCAAATGCGGATTGAAAGCGTGTTGCTTCGTCCATTTGCTGCATTTTCTTAAGCGACTGTAGTGAGTTTTTAAATTCTAAATAATCAAATCCATCTAAGTTCGCTTTGTCCATTGCGCCGAAGAGGATTTTCATAAATTTATCGGTTACTTGACCTGCTCGTGGTGCGTCGGCTTCGCCTGATGTCACAGGTGCTGCGGCAGTTCGTTTTGCAGGTTTTGACTTTGCTTTTGGCATTGACTCTGTCTTTGCTACACCTGCTTGTTGTGTCTCTTCGATTTCTTCTACAAATAGGGATTTGAACTTTTTAAACATTGCCATTGGACAGGAATTTTTGATTTTTTGCTTTGTAAATCCTTGCACTCTCGTACAAGGCTGAAGGCTGTCGTGCCTGTGGCACTTTACTGATTAATTGCAAGTAACTGACTTTTAAGGAAATATCAAAATTTAAGTGAGTCCTATTACTTTTCTTAACTCCTCAAATCCTTTTACTTCGTAGCTTGGCTGGACTTCGGTTTCATTTTTCTTGCCTTTTAGGTTAAACCAGACGGTGTCTGCTCCGATGTTTATTCCGCCTAAAACGTCTGAAAGTAAATTATCGCCGATGACTAAGACTTCTTTGATGTTTACTTGCCCTAATTGGCGAAATGTATCGTCAAAAAAGGCAGGTTTGGGCTTAGCTACACCAATTTCCTCCGAGACAGTTATAGCATCGAAGATGTAAGTCAAACCTGCTTTTTCAATGCGAGGTCTTTGGACTAATTGCAGCCCATTAGTGATGATACTCAATGAATAATCTTTCGCTTTTAAATCTAAAAGGAGTTCTTTTGCACCTTCTAATAAATAATCTTTTTCGGCTAAGCGTGCGAGATAGTAGTCGTTGATTTCTAAGGGATTACCTGTTTCCTTGATTGCATCTAAGAATAATTGAAAACGTAAAGGTTTAATTTCTTTGGGGGTGATTTCACCGCGTTCTAATCTTGCCCAACAGTCATGATTTATCTTTAAATAGATTGGATAAGTTTCTTCTTTTTGCTCGATATTGTAATGCGCTAAGGTTTCTGTAAAAGCTACTGCAGAAGCTTTTGTGAAATCAAAGAGGGTGTTGTCTGCGTCGAATAATAAGTATTTGTACATATTGTTTAGTTGGAAGTTGTTAGTTGTTAGTTGGAAGTAGCCAGACTAACTTGTGCCTTCTTTATGCTAATTTGCAACAAAAGTCCGCTTTTATATTCAAAAAACCGAAAGAATGCCTAAATTGTAACTACGCAGGTGTCGGACGCTTAAATCAACTGAAGAGCAGAAGAAATAAGAAATATTCAAAACTTTGCTAAAAGCCAGCGTCTGACACCTATTTTTTTATTATCCAGTAAAAGGTGTCAGACGCTACTCTTTGCCGAATCACAGTAAATATTTCATTTTGCCGCTACTATTTAAGTTAAGCGTCCGACACCTGAGTTTTAGCCTAAATTGGTTTTCGATTATTATTTCAACTTGTTGCTCATAAATGAAAAACAAATTTCTACTTTTATTATTCCTTTCCTTTTGCGGTGTCCTTGACGCCCAAGATATTCATTTTTCGCAATTCTACCATTCTCCGCAAAACATAAATCCAGCTTTGATTGGAGCATTTAAAGGCGATTATCGGGCGATTGGAACGTATAGGTCGCAGTGGTCTTCTGTACCTGTGCCTTATACAACTTTTGCGGGTGGTGGTGACGGTAAGTTATTACATAAATTTTTAGGAAAAGGAATTTTGAGCGGTGGTTTTCAATTTAATTATGATCAGGCTGGGGCAATAGCGGTGAAGCTGACAGAAGTGGGTATTGGTGCGTCTCTCGCCTATCCTGTGACGAAGCAAATGACTGTCGGAGGTGGATTACAAGTTACTTTTGCTAATCGAAATTTAGATGCCGACCTTATCACTACCGCTTCTCAATACAATGGCGACCAATTTGATGAAAACTTAGGTACAAATGAGGATATTCCTAATCCTAGTCACAATATTTTGAGGATTGGTGCGGGCGTTAATATCCGCTATATTTTAAATCGAAAAAAGCGGACGGCTTATAATTTTGGTTTTGCTTTATTAAACTTAAACGCACCAGGAACAAATTTTAAAGAGGGAAATGCGAAAGCAAAAGTACCTGCTCGATTGACTTTTTATCTAGACGGTTGGGCGCAGTTTCATCCTAAAATGGATGTAAAAGGTCATGCATTATGGCATGTTCAGGGCGATTTTTCAGTGGGAACTTATGCGGAATTGGTCGTGGGTTCAGGTATTCGTTATCATCTCAATTTATCACCAGATAAAGAGAAATCTATTGCTTTTTTAACTTCCTATCGCTTTGGAGATTCGCTTATTCCGAGTATTGAATTTGGCTGGCGTTCTTTGACTGCTGCCTTTTCTTATGATATGAATACTTCGCCTTTTCAAATAGCTACTAATCGCCGTGGTGGTCCTGAATTTTCTTTGATTTATATTTTTAC
>CAZQTE010000143.1:0-12168 GCA_964595615.1 uncultured Saprospiraceae bacterium | reverse complement strand
TAATCTAAACTCCAATTTAACTGAACTTATAATAAAAGCTAAAATAATTTTTTAATTCGCTCTTTTGAGAAAAAGAGCAAATGTTATCCATGCAAAGCTAAATCTACTACTGAATTTTCTTTGCACCTATAACTTAAATCAAATCTCATTTTTATGAAAAACTTGTTGAAATTTTTGCCAGTTGTAATGATTGCTTTGACTTTCGCATCTTGTGGTGAGAAGCAAGACTGGGTTTGTGAGTGTACTAACCTTACTTCTTTGACTATTACTGAAACTCCAATTCTTGACTCTACAGAGAAAGCAGCAGCTAAAGAATGTGATGAAGGAGATACTAGACTTTTAGGAGTTTTAGTTGATGACTGTGAACTACAGTAGTCTCTAATGGACTTTAATAGTCTTCACTTATTTCAGGTTGACACTTGAAAAAATAAAAATACTCTTTCTCTTCGTGAGAAAGAGTGTTTTTTTTTTGATAGTAGATGAGAATTCACTCCCTTTATTTTAACTCCATAGCCCAAGCACTTTTACTCTCTATACTCTTCGTTAGTGTACCTTTTTCCTCAATCTGCTGCTGCAATAGGACTAATTCTTTTCCAAATGTATGACTATCAAACACCCAAATTGTCGTACTATCTGGGATTATTTTAAAAGCCTCCCTAACTGGCTGATTTTCCTCGTGAATAATGATTTTTTTTGCTGTAATATCTACTTTTTGTTCATTATATTTTGTGTAAAATATAAATGCTGGTTTTCCACAGTCTGTCACGATTAGGGTCGCTTCAGATAAGTCTTCTTTTGCTAATTTTTGTAATACTGTGCGTGCATCCTCTTTTACTAAGGGGGAAGGGATGTATCTAAATGCCGAGCGTCCAATAAGACAGCTGATAGAGAATATACATAGAAGTGTAAAAAATGCTTTTTTAGGAATGTTAGAAAAATTATTTACACTTTTATAAAGTACTGATAGCCCGATACTTATCATCAAAATAAGAATAGGAAATAGAAAAACAGTCAAGCGAATAATTAAAGAATATTGCTGTAAAAAAGAGGCTGTAAAGCAAGTTAAAATGGGTACAGAAAATAGAATGAAGTGCGATTTTTTCTTTTGGAATAAATGAAAAATACTCGTAAGAAAACAGAGGAAAGTAAAAATAATTGGCACTGCTGTATGTCCAACTATACTCCTAACAATACCAATGATAATTTTACTAGTTTGAGTTAAATTATCAATTTTTAGAAAGAATGGCTCATGAAAACCTGCTAAATGCGTAGAACCCAAACTATGTTGTAAATTTATCAGATACAGCAAAGCAAAACTGAATAACCAAGTGCCGATAATGGGGATTAAGCTCTTGAAATTTTTTAAAAAAGCAACGGAACTATCACGATAAGCGAGAAATGCAAAATAGAAACCTATCCCTGCCAAAATAAAAACAACAGGCATCGAAAACCAAATTATAATCGCGCCTCCAATCGCCCAATAAATCCCAGATTTTAAGGATTGTACTGGAAATCTTAAAGCCGAATAAATCAATAGGCAAGTCCAGAACACATCGGACGAATATTGTTTGACTTCCGTTCCATACTCCAATAAATAACTGGAAAACCCAAACAAAATCAGCGCGAACCACAAGGGGAAATCACTCAAGAATCTCTTCGAAATTTTATAAAAAAGAAAAATACTCGCCACGCCAGCCATAAAAGGAAAAAGCCGAAAAGCATATTCATTCATCCCAAAAATATCGGTAGAAAGTTTAACTATCCAGTTAAAAAAAGGAGGAGAATGTTGGTTGTAATCTAAGTTGCCAAGTAATTGTATGTAGTCTTTTTCTGCATAATTACGCGCCAGATTTATTTCGTCATAAAATAAGCTTCGGTTGCGTGCATAGCTTAGGATACGCATGAATACTGCGAAACCTAATAAGAAATACGTGAAAAGCTTTTGAAAATTCATCCAATTTTAATAAATAGTGTCATGCACTTATACAACTCACTCATCTAATAATCCACGTAATTCATTCAGCTTCATCATACACTCAATCGGCGTCATAGAATTCACATTCAAGTCTAAAAGTTGCTCTTTTATCTTTCCAATTATCGGGTCATTCGTCTCAAAAATGCTCAACTGCATGGATGCCATGAGGTCTTCTGTTTTTGGGTTCACAGTTTTAATACCATCGCTCGTAGCGACTTCTGCATCAGATGTGCTCACACGTTGTTCTTCTAACTGTGCTAAAATATGAGAAGCACGTTCAACAATAGCGCGTGGCATTCCCGCCATTTTTGCGACGTGAATACCAAAACTATGTTCACTACCGCCAGGAGTCAGCTTACGTAGGAAAATAACCTTTTGACCCAGCTCTTTTGTGCTGACGTGAAAGTTGCGTACACGTGGGAACCGTCCTGCCAATTCGTTCAATTCATGGTAGTGCGTTGCAAAAAGAGTTTTGGGTTGCACTTGACCATTATTATGCAAAAACTCAGCGATACTCCAAGCTATGCTAATCCCGTCGTATGTACTTGTCCCGCGCCCGATTTCATCCAAAAGAATGAGCGAACGGTCGCTAATATTATTCATAATACTGGCAGTTTCATTCATTTCGACCATGAATGTACTCTCTCCACTACTGATATTATCGCTTGCACCGACACGTGTAAAAACTTTGTCTATCATTCCCAAATCCGCGCTTTCAGCAGGTACAAAACAGCCCATTTGAGCCATAAGAGAGATGAGTGCCGTCTGTCTCAAAAGAGCAGATTTACCAGACATATTTGGTCCCGTAATCATTAGAACTTGCTGCTCGTCTTTGTCTAAAAATACGTCATTTGGGACATAACTTTCTCCGAGTGCTAATTGCTGTTCGATGACAGGGTGGCGACCGTTTTTGATGTCAATGGCATAGCCGTCGTTCATTTTTGGACGCACGTAATTGTTGCGTTGACTGATTTTGGAGAAAGAAATGAGACAGTCTAACTGCGCGATTAAAGAGGCATTGTGTTGGACAGGACGAATGTATTGACCTAATATCAAAATGAGTTCATCAAAAAGGCGCGTTTCTATTGCTAGTACCTTTTCTTCTGCACCTAATATTTTGGTTTCCAGTTGTTTAAGTTCATCGGTAATATAGCGTTCTGCATTGGTCAAAGTTTGTTTTCTGACCCAGTCAGCGGGCATTTCAAACTTGTTTTTATGCTTGTTCGTGACTTCTAAATAATAACCGAATACATTATTGAAACCAATCTTTAGATTTTCAATTCCTGTTGCTTCTGCTTCTCTATTTCGGATGTTTTCTAAAAGACTTTGCGCGTTTTTGATGATACCACGTAGTTCGTCCAGTTCTTCATTAAAGCCATTGGCAATAACGCCACCTTTATTCAAATTAACGGGTGGTTCCTCTACTATTTGGTTGACAATTTCTTGGCAAAGAGTGGGCAGTGGGTTGAGACCGTCTGCAATTTTATGTAATGACTTTAATTCAGTCTGGAATAGCTTTTCTTTAATAGGATTAATAGCAACCAATGCGCGTTCTAGTTGCTTAACTTCTCGCGGATTTATTTTTCCTAAAGGCACACGCGAAATCAAACGTTCCAAATCGCCCATGATGCGGATTTGCAATTCTATCTCATGACGTAATTCTTCGTCTTTTAAGAAAAATTCTACAATCTCATGGCGTGCTTCGACGCGTTCTTTGGCTTTCAAAGGTAAAACAACCCATTTTTTTAACAAACGAGCACCCATAGGAGAGCAAGTTTTATCTAAAATATCCACCAAAGGAACACCGCCGTCATGTGGCGAATAAAGCAATTCCAAATTGCGAATAGTAAAGCGGTCAAGCCAGACATAATTGTCAGGAAGAATGCGGCTGAGAGAAGAGATATGTTCTAAATTCTTATTTTCTGTCGTCGCAAGATAGTGCAAAGTTGCCCCCGCCGCAATTTGAGCCAGCCCCATACTTTCTACACCAAACCCCTTTAAGTTTTGGACTTCAAAGCGTTCCAATAATTTTTCACGTGTATAATCTTCTGTGAAAACCCATTCATCTAAGGTATAGGTATAAAATTTATCCCCAAATTTACGAGTGAAAAGTTCTGCTTTGTCTTTTGAGAAAATCACCTCTGAAGGCATAAAGCTTTGCAGCAATTTATCTGCATAAGCAAAATCACCCTCGCAGACCAAAAACTCACCTGTTGAAATATCTAAAAAGGAAATACCAACTAACTCTCGCTTACCAAAATATACCGCTGCGAGATAATTATTACGATTGTGATCTAAAAGATTATCGTCGATAGTAACCCCTGGAGTAACAACTTCGGTCACACCACGACGTACAATTTTTTTCTCTTTAGACGGACGTTCCAATTGTTCACAAATCGCCACCCGATAACCTGCTTTAATCAGACGAGGAAGATACAAAGCCTTACTATGATAAGGAAAACCCGCCAGTTCAATCTTACTACCTCCATTATTTCTGGCAGTTAATACAATACCCAAAGCCTTAGAAGCCGCGATAGCATCTTCTGAAAAAGTCTCATAAAAGTCACCCACCCTAAAAAGGAGAATAGCATCAGGATGCTTTGCCTTGATAGCGAAATATTGCGTCATCAAGGGGGTTTGTTTTTTGACTTTGGTGGTAGTTTTCTTTGCCATTGGATTTGTCGTTAGTCTTTAGCTAAAAGTACAGATAATTGGAAGAGGCGAAGGTAATAAGAATGAAGGGGAAATGCGAAAGGAATTTATCATAGAATTGAGACCGATTGGCTAAAAAACAAAAAAGGGATGAACTCCCGTAGGAGTTCATCCGCATACTTGTAAATTTTATCATTACATTAAAGGTAATTGCAATATGTGTGCCGGAATGACATTCAGTGTTATTTTATTATTTTTTGCTAATTTTTTATGAAAAGTAATCTTCCTTACCAATCAAAAAATGTGCATCTTTGGGGAAACGTTAATTTATTTCAACCTTTACATCAAAGAATGAAATAAAATAGTTACCAAATTAATTGAAACGACACTTCTTCATATTATTTTTCTCGCTTCTATATTTTTCCGCTACTGCGCAAAGTGTACTAAATCGTACATTAAACTTTAAGGTGAAAAACGTATCCTTAGAAGACGCTTTATACGCATTAACTGATGCCGCTCAGGTCAATATTTCTTTTAGTAACGCCATTTTACCAGTTGATAAGAAAGTCAGCATACTAGCTAAGCGAAAGACTGTACGTTACATTTTGACTGAAATGCTCATCAATACAAATCTGAAGTTTACACTTTCAGCAGACAACCGAATATTATTAGTCGCAAAACCTAAACCGCCACCATCCCCTCGTTTGACTATTAATGGATATCTTCTCGACAGTGATAGTGGAGAGCCCCTAATTGGCGCCGCTATTCAAGATACAATATCAGGGAAAGGTACTTTTTCAAATGCTTATGGCTTTTACAGTCTGACTTTGCCTTCTGGAGAGAGATTTTTGAAGATTAGTTATTTAGGATATCAAGTTCATCGAGAGAAAATGACTCTGTATCAAGGGCAATCTATTAATTTTGAATTGACTCCAACTATTACTTTAGAAGAAGTCATTATTTATGCATCAGATGCTTCCTTAGCTTCCGAACCCGATAAAATTGGAACAGAAGAGATTTATTTGAAGCAATTACAAAATGGGGTAGGGATAGCTGGTGAGAGTGATGTAGTACGCACTGTTCAGCAAATGACGGGTGTCCAATCAGGTGCAGATGGTTATGGAGGATTTACTGTTCGTGGAGGTAATGTAGACCAAAATTTAATATTATTAGACGGTGTTCCTGTGTATAACGCTTCTCATGCTTTAGGATTATATTCGATTTTTAATCCCGCGACAGTTAGTCGAACTAAAGTAGTAAAAGGGGTTTTTCCTGCTCGCTATGGCGGGCGCGTTTCGTCCGTTTTGGATGTACGTACCAAAGAGGGGAATAATCGAAAGTTTTCTGGAGAAGGAGAAATAGGAGCTTTGTCTGGTAGTGCTCTGATTGAAGGTCCAATCGTTGCTGAAAAAAGCTCTTTCTTGTTAGCTTTTCGACGGTCATTCCTTGATTTTTATTCAAGACCTATTTACCGAAATCGACTAGAAACAGACTCTACCTCTGGAGAATTGTCTTACTATTTTTATGATATTAATGCTAAAGTTAATCATCAAATAAGTCAGAAAGATAAGGTTTATCTTAGTTTTTATTCTGGTGAAGACCTATTTAAAAATGAGTTAAATGAAGACATCAGAGTCAATTTTTTTGCACCTGACCCTAGTGTAGCGGACTCTATTGCCAATGTTGACCTTTTAGAAGAACGAAAATGGGGAAATGTGATTGCCTCTGCTCGTTGGAATCATGCATTTACAGATAAGATTTTTTCGAACACGACTTTTACCTATACACGATTTAATTTCGAAAACAAAAATACCAGTGAGCAGATAAATAGCATTGATGGAGTAAAAGTAGATACTTTAAGTAGAATTGAGCAGCTAAACTCTAATAATCAAGATATCGCGGGTAAGATTGATTTTGATTATCATCCCTCTAGTGAACATCATCTTTTGTTTGGTTTAGGATTTACGGCACATCAATTTCAGCCAAGAATTATACAAGAAGAAGGGAATTTTCCTCTTGATACAGTTACGCTAAGACTTGAAAATATTGTAAATCGGGAGGCTTTGCGGAGTAATGAATTTAATGCATATATTGAAGATGAGTGGATAGTCAATGATCGCTGGCGTATTAATCCAGGGTTTCATTTTTCATTGATACAGTCACCTGGTAAAGTTTATCTTTCGTGGCAACCTCGTTTTTCATTTAGCTATTTAGCTGCGAAAAACTTTTATGTACAAGGTGCTGCTGGTCGAGTTGTTCAGCCAGTTCATTTATTGACGACAACTGGACAAGGACGGGCAGAAGACTTATGGGTTAGTGCCACATCGAGATTTAAACCAATAGAATCAGACCAATATACTTTGGGGCTTGAGCTGAGACCAGAAAATTACTGGACATTTGGAGTAGAGGCATATTTTAAAGAAATGAGAAATCTTATTTCTTTTCAAGGAGGACCTATTCAAAATATTGATGCAACAAATTGGCAAAATGAGGTAGTCGCAGGTGATGGAGAGTCAAAAGGAATAGAGTTTTCTATTAGACGAGTTAGGGGGAAATTTACGGGGTCAGCTAATTATACCTTGGCATCTTCCACTCGAACATTTGAAGAACTTAACCAAGGAAGAGCTTATCGTCACCAATTTGATCGCCGACATAATTTTAATATCTCTTTTAATCAAGAGATTAATAAACGGATACGATTAAATGCAACCTTTGTATTTCAATCTGGTGTACGGATAACAGTGCCGCAAGCTGCTTATTTATTTACAATTCCTTCGTCGTTTTTTCCATTTAGAGGGAGAGCTTTGATTTATACAGAATTGAGTAATTTTGAAGTTCCACCTTATCACAGGATGGATTTAGGTATGGATTTTAGATGGACAGAAAAACCAATTAAACATATCCTTAAAGTTGGAGTATACAACCTTTATGACCAACGAAATGCGAGTTTTTATTCAGCGCCTCAAGATGGCTGTCAAGAGTTTACTAATTGTGCAACAGCAACTACCTTGGCACCAATACTGCCATATATTCGCTATAAAATCAAATTTTAATTTTTAGTATATAAAAAATACCTTAAATTTTCTAGTGCGGTTTTGTGTATTTGAACAGATTATCCCCTATCTTTGCAGTCCTTGAACTATAAAAAGAATATGCCTTCGATTTATACTTACTTCGGCTACTATTGTAAATCCCTCAAATTTTGTTTTCTTAAAAATTATTGTTAGAAGTGTGTTTAGCTATTTGTTACATACAAATGTACTTAGCTGGCATGATATTGAAGAGCGTTATTATTATAATCCAGTATTTATGAACAGAACATTACTATTTGCATGCTTGTGTGCTTGGCTATTGCAGTCTTGCAATTCTGATCGTTTGGCAGATCCGTTGGATCAAAAGCTACGTAAAGTTCTCAATCAAACATCGCCTACCGGAGATTACAGTTATTATATTCTTCCCGAATCAGAAAATTTAGCTAATATACCACAAGACCCTCGCAATGAGTTAACTGCGGGCAAAATCGCTCTAGGTAAAATGCTTTTCTTTGAAACAGGATTGGCATTAGACCCTGCCTATGAGTTTTCAGAAGGTTTTTATAGCTGTGCAACTTGTCACGTACCAGCCGTAGGCTTTATGCCAGGGCGCGTACAAGGTATTGCAGATGGAGGAATTGGCTTTGGAGACAATGGAGAAATGCGCGACCGCACCATCTTGTACCAAGAAGATGAATTAGATGTACAAGGCGCACGCCCATTGAGTTTGATAAATGTAGCGTATACAACGAACACTTCTTGGAGTGGGGCATTTGGAGGAGGAGACGCGAATGAAGGAACGGAAGCATTATGGGATTTAAATGAAGCTTTAGAAGTAAATCATTTAGGTTTTTCTGGTTTGGAAACACAGAATATAGAAGGTTTACACTTGCACCGTATGGTTGTCAATCCTACAGTCGTAGACTCTCTTGGTTACAAAGAAATATATGACCAATGTTTTCCTTACATGGAAGAAAATGAGCGTTATAATGAAATCACAACGAGTTTAGCAATTTCGGCATATTTGCGTTCTTTGATTTCAAATGAAGCACCTTTCCAAGCTTGGTTAAAAGGAGACGAAATGGCAATGACTGATGCTGAAAAGCGCGGAGGGAATTTATTTTTTGGTAAAGCAGGCTGTTTCCGTTGCCACAGTTCTCCAGCATTGAATAATGCGGATAATTTTTACGCTTTAGGTGTTAAAGACCTTTATGAAACAGGCGAAGCCTTTGCTACTGGTCCTGATGACCAAAGAAATTTTGGACGTGGATTCTTTACAAAGAAAGAGGAAGACATGCATAAATTTAAAGTGCCACAGCTTTACAATGTAGCAGAAGGAACACATTTTTTTCACGGTAGTAGTAAAACGACAATGCGTGATGTAGTCCGCTACTTTAATTTAGGTGTGCCTGAAAATTCAACTGTTCCAGCAGAAAATATTGCTTCACAGTTTCATCCTTTAAACATGACAGAAGGAGAGGTGGATGATTTGGTTTTATTTTTAGAGAAAAGTTTGGTGGATGAGAATATTGAGCGTTATGCGCCGACATCTGTTTTATCAGGTAATTGTTTTCCTAATAATGATCCTGCTTCGAGAGTCGCTTTGGGCTGTGAGTAAGGGCTTAAATTCAAATTCAATTATTAAACTCAAATTCAACGGGTCTTTGTATTGAATTTTATAAATAGAGTAGTGTCTGACAGCTGTAATTAGTAACGACAAAACAATAAGTCCGTCATCTGGACAGGTCAAATTTTCCTCATTTTTCACTTCAAATCACTCAAAGTATCAACAATTATCGTGCTTTGAAGCCAAAACTGAGAAAAATTATACACTGTCCAATTTGACGGACTTATTATTTCGTCGTTACTAAGTGCCAGACACTACTCTTTTTTAGTTTTAAGGGTAATATTAGCTATCGCAACTTTTCTTAATCATAAGTGTCAGGCACTTAAATGTCTCTTGTCTACTGTTCGCAATACCTGCGCCCTAATCATCCTATCTTTCCCCTGCATATCTTTTTTGATTTCAACAGGAATAAAGCCAATTCCGAATATCCATTCTTCTACTTCTTCCGCATTAAATTCATTGCACTCAAAGAATAAATAGCCGTCATCATTCAAATGATAGTGTGCAAAATATCCAATCTGTTTATAAAAAATCAAAGGGTCTTCATCTGTCGTAAACAAAGCCAAATGCGGCTCATTTTCCAGCACTTGCTGTGGCATTAATTCTTTTTCACGTAGAGGAATGTAAGGCGGATTACTGATGATGATATCAAACTTTTGCAAGACTTCCCAATTCTTTTCTTCTAAAATATCTGTACAAAGAAAACCGACTTCTACCTCATTCTTTTTTGCATTGCCTATCGCTGTTTCTAATGCCTCATCACTTACATCTAAAGCTGATATAGAGAGCTGAGGTAGTTCTTTTTTGAGCGTAATTGGGATACAGCCACTACCTGTACCAATGTCTAAGACTGTTTGTAATTGAGGATTTTCTTGTACCGTTTCTTTAACCCAAGCGACGAGTTCTTCTGTTTCTGAACGCGGGATTAAAACAGAGGGATTAACATTAAACTTTAAGCCATAAAAATCGGCTTCTCCAAGAATATATTGGACAGGTTCGTTATTGGCTAATCGCGCTTCAATAGATTGATAATGAGTAAATTGATTGTCAGTTAGTTCCGTTTCTTTTTTGAAATTATAGACTTGAAAAGCATCTTCAAAAACGATACGTGCAATGCTGTGCGCTTCCCCTTCGGAATGATGAGAGAGTAGGGTAGAGATGAGATTTTCGTAAGCAGATTTTATGGTCATTGTAGCGAGTTTTTGAGTTAAGAGTTGCGAGTTATGGGTTGAGAGTTATGAGTTGCGAGTCGTGCAAGCGAGAGTCGCTTAACTCACAACTCACAACTCATAACTCTCAACCCTTCGAAATTTGAATCGCATAATACATCAACTCTTCATCGTCATTTGGTAGTTTGACAAATTTTTCGAATTTCAAACCTAATTTTTCTAATAATTTTCGAGAAGCTACATTGCTTTCGATTGTTATTCCACTCACTCGCGTCAATTTGAAATCTTCCCGCGCCAATTGCATGATTTTGTCTGCACTCTCAAAGGCATAACCTTGACGCTCATATTCTGGAAGGAAAGAGAAACCAATATCTACCCCTTCTAAGCCTTCACGGTCATAAAGTCCACAACATCCCATTCTTGTACCATCAGATTTTCGGACGACGGCGAAGTTACCATAACCGAGTCTTTCGAGTTGTGGAGTCATGCGAGTTGCGATATAATTTTCAGCATCTGCGATTGACTTTACATTACGGTCGCCGATATTTTGTATCCATTTAGGACAATTGAGAAGCTCTAAAACGAAGTCCGCATCTTCTTTGACTACGGGACGTAATATTAAGCGTTCGGTTGTGTAGGATTTGTATGTTTTCATAACTGAATTCGTTTTTTGAGAGTTATCGTTCATATTAGAAGTCTAACATCTTCCAACTAATGCGCACTAAAATACCCATACATCTGAAAAGCAAAAAGTCCAATTCCTGCAATAATCAAGAAGGTATTCACAGCCTTATAAAAAGTATCATAACTCTTAAAAGATTTCCATTTTGAGATAATGAAAACTATAGGAACGAGTGCGGTAATTTGACCCAGCTCAACTCCAATATTGAAGCAGACAATCTTTGCTAAAATCTGTTCTGTACCAATATCGAAAGACTGTAAGCGCGTCGATAGACCAAAACCGTGTATCAAACCAAAGATAAAGACCATAAATAACAAATTAGGAGAATCTGTTTTGAAATACTTTTTGAAACCCCCTAAATTTTCAAATCCTTTATATAAGACACTTAAGGCAATGACTGCATCAATTAGGTGTTCATCGGCTTTAATACCCAAAAAAGTCGCCCCAATTAAAGTGATACTATGCCCAATTGTAAAAATAGAAATGAACTTAACAATGTCTTTAAAATTGTTGAGATAAAAGATGACACCGACCAAAAATAGCAAGTGATCATAGCCCGTCAACATGTGTGTCGCACCCACACGAATATAAGATAGTAATCCTCCATTAGAAAGGATTTCTTGGTCAGAGGCAGAGACACCGTGCGCGTGTAATAGAATCGGAATTAAGAGTAAAGGAAGAGCTACAAGTTGCGTTTTTTTATCGTTCATTTTTTTAGATTGCGAGTGAAAGATTAATACCAAAATAGACATCAAAAAATCATGCTATTTATTTTCGCATTTAACTACGAAATATCTTTTTTTAATGGTTTTCTTTGGTTGATTATATTTTCTTTTTAGAGAAGAATAATTTTTTTTGAAAAATATTTCATATAATTAAAAATAGTTATACATTTGCGACCGCTAAGATAGAAAAGCTGTAAGATATTTTTCGAAAGTGAAAAATTGGCACTGATATTGACTATCCATATAGCGTAACCAGCCAACATAGCTCAGCTGGTAGAGCAGCTGATTTGTAATCAGCCGGTCAGC
>CAZQTE010000142.1:0-12204 GCA_964595615.1 uncultured Saprospiraceae bacterium | reverse complement strand
ATTCCTATCGGGAAACAAGTATAATGGCTCAAGTTATTGAATTTCTTTTACTTAGTATCTCTTTACACCCGCACATACCATTTTTTCTTATCCATAAATAGAGCAACTGCCCAGCAAATCATCGTCCAAGTCAAAGCAAACAAGAATGCCCCTAGGTAATCACCCGCCCAACGGAAAAGATGCTCATAAGTAGAATTGTAAAGATTCCCATGCTCTACACTTGGTAACCAGTAAAAGACAGTTGCGCCAACACCCGAAAGGATGTAAATAAACAAAGGATTCTTACCCATGGGAGTGAAGAAAGTCGCCCATTTATACGCTTTATCCTTTAAATCTAAGACATAATGTAAAGCCAATAACATCAATATATTAATTCCTGAAGTAAGCAAAACATAAGAACTCGTCCACAGTTTTTTATTAATCGGAAAGCCATAATGCCATAGACAAGCCACAGCAATCAGTGCCGCCCCAATCAAAGATAAACGCAATCGTAAATCTAAATCTTTCGGCTGCTGAAGTAAGTAATAAACCGTCGCATATCCAGCCACCACATTACCAACACAAGCTAAGGTGCTCAACAAACCTTCAGGGTCAAACGGCACACCTTCACCGCCATATAAATGATTGACTCCCAACAGCTTTTCGTCCAAAAGGTGAGCAGCATTTCCAGATATAGTCAAATCACCAAAACCCCATAGAATAAGCCAATAACCAATAAGAATACCCGCCGTTATTTTAAGAGCGGAACGCATATTAAAATGATACAAAATCAAAGCAGACAGACCATAAGCCAGAGCAATTCGCTGTAAAACACCCATGATTCTTGTCTCATTCAGAGGTCGAAAAGTTAAACTTCCGTCCGCTGCCAAATCACAAAAAGGAAACCAGTACATCAGAAATCCAAGAAGAAAAATAATTGCTGTTCGCTTCAATATTTTACGATGAACAACTGCGGATTTTTCGTTTTCTTTCCAGCGTCCAATCACTATCGCCAAACTCGCCCCAACGGCAAACAAAAAAGAAGGGAATACTAAATCAGTAGGGGTAAATCCATGCCATTTGGCGTGTAGTAGAGGAGCATAGGTCGTTCCCCAATTACCCGTCGTATTGACGATAATCATAAAAAAGACCGTCATGCCCCGAAAGACATCAAGAGAAAGAAGGCGGTTTTTCATTTTGTTTTCCGTTTCGTTTTGTTAATTTTGGAAATCAAAGATAAGATAAATGTGAGATATTTGAACTCTAGGTGTAATCATGAACAGAGTTCTCCTGCAAAAAAAATCAAGGCAGAGAAGCAGGGTTTTAAAATTTGAAATATGCAAGATTGAATTTACCAACATATTAAAACTCTAAAAACTCAAAATGGACATAGAGAAAAGTATTGAAAAAAAGGAATTGTTTCATAGTGATGGGACTTATATGAGGTCTCGAATTTATAGACTTGTTTATCTTGGCGGGCTATTTTTTTACGCCTTTTATGGAAAGCCATTTGAAGTAATAGAAATGAGAGAAATCATATGCATTACTCTTTTTTTAGCTTTGATAATTTGGGTAGGTCACAATGCATTTATCAATCATTTTAAAGGCAATAAATTACTGGAAATTTCTACAAATTTAAGTTCTGTTGAGAATGAAAAAATTGCAAGGAAGACAATAAAACGTTTACATTGGAAAATCAAAGAAGAAAAACCGCGCTATTTTATGGCTACAAATAATAACGAATATAATTTGTTAGATTATGAAATTAGGATTATCTGTCTGGATAATCAGATTTTGTTTAATTATCGTAGTGTAGGAAAAGGAGGGGGACTTAAGGCATTAAACGGACCAATAGAAAACGAAAAATACAGACTAATTTTTGCAGAAGAATTTCAAAGACAAAAAACAACCAACAATGAAAAATAATCTCTCTCGCCGGAATCTCCTCAAAACAATAGGACTCGCCACAGGTGCAGCCCTCACCACGCCATTACAAGGATTTGACCCCCTGCCCCGTGCCGAAGGTCGGGGACTGATTTTAAAGGGAAAATAAGGACAAAAGAACAAGTATAATGGCTCAAGTTATTGAATTACTTTTACTTGCTTTAAAGCTTTTGAAGTTTTTTTGAAAAAAGAAAAATTATTTGATTTTTAATCCTTGCTTGCCCGACTGGGTCTAAAAAAATCTCAAACAAGCCCCATATCCCCCAAATCCAATTCAATCTTCCGTCCCCCTTCCCGAATCGACTGATAAATTGCTTCCACAATAATCATATCTCGCTTGCCCATTTCACCTGGCACACGATTAATCTTTCCATACAAAATATGCTGCGCAAAATCATCCATTTGCAGTTTCTGCTGTCTCTCATGTGGAAAATTAAGCTCAACTCCAGCCGAAGTTCGACCAGCCAAAGGACCATAATTATTCGCGGGGTCTAAGTGCAACCAGCCCTTATCAAAACTGGCGTACAAACGATTCGCATTTGTATTATGCGAAGTGAAAATATTACCAATTGCGCCATTTGGAAATTCAAATTGAGCTGTAATGGTCTCGTCTGTATCTTTGAAATATTCAGGTCGTGTGCTAAACTCTTGTGCGGACACCGAAATCGGATTTTGACCTGCACTATATATTGCAGATTGAATGGAATAAACGCCCATATTCATCAAGGCACCACCGCCCGATAACTTCTTATTCAAACGCCATTGGTCTGGGTTAACATCCGAAAAGTATGCAGCATCCGCCGAAACATATTTCACTTCTCCAAAGTCCTTATCTTTCACAATGCGCTTTACCTCTTGCGTGTAAGGTTCAGAATGCAAACGATAGCCAACGCTCAACTTTACCCCTGCTTTTTTACAAGCTTCTATTATAGCATCGCATTCTGCAACACTTACAGCCATTGGCTTTTCGCAGATAACGTGCTTGCCTGCTTGCGCCGCACGAATACAAAAATCAGCATGCATGGCATTCGGCAAAACCACATAAACGATATCAATTTCCTCATTTTTTGCTATACTATCAAAGTTGTCGTAATTGTAGATGTTTTGCTTAGGAATATTGTATTTATCCGCCCAAATCTTTTCTTTTTCGGGTGTTCCCGTCACTATTCCTGCGAGATAGCAATGATTTGTATCCTGTAATGAAGGCGCTAATTCATAAGTGCTATATGTACCCAAACCGACGAGGGCCACGCCTAACTTTTTGCCTTTTAGGTCATCAACCGCACAGGCTTGTGCTTGATGTAATAGTGCGCCTACTCCAAAGGTCAGAGTAGTATTGAAGGTGCGTCTTGATATTTTTTTCATGGGATAAATATAGAGAAATAAAATGATTGAGAGTGTTTCGTTAGAATAGTTGCAAAGCAATTTGCAATTCTCTCGTTAACAGTCATCTCCAAGATGCCTGTTAACTTATTCCGAGAAACAGCTACAATAAATTGACAACAAATTTGCATTCTAATCATCCACAAACTCCATATGAAAATTGGAAATTTTTCTATTCCGATGTGTGGATGATTAGTGGTTATTCCGAAAATATTGTTATCAATAAAGCTCAAAGGTAACAGGCATTTTGAAGATGACTGTTAACATATTTGCCGCTTTACAAAGTCAAGCAGTCTAAAATCTAAGGTCTAAAATCTCTCTTTGTCGTCATTTTAATTTTAATTATTTATCCAGAGTAGAAATTTTTATTTTACATTTGACCAAAATAAATAAACATCATCATGAGAAAAGCATTTGTTGCATTCGCTATCCTTTCCCTTGCCGCTGTGGCATTTATCGCCTATTCTGGTTGGACGCCAGTTCTTTGGTCACTTGTTCTTTTATTGCCAATTATCCTATTAGGATTCTATGATATGTTTCAAAATAAGCATGCCATTACCCGCAATTTCCCTGTCTTAGGACGTGGACGTTATCTAATGGAAAGTTTGCGTCCAGGAGTGCGCCAGTACTTTATTGAGTCAGATATTGACGGCAGACCGATACCACGTATGTTTCGTTCGGTGGTTTATGCTCGTGCGAAAAAAGAAACAGATACAACTCCATTTGGAACTCAATTGGATGTATATGCAGAAGGCTATGAATGGGTAAATCACTCGATTGCTGCGCTCTCGTCTGAGCAAGTAGAGTCAGACCCTCGCGTTACTATTGGAAATTCAACTTGCCGCGAGCCATATTCCTGTAGTCTTTTTAATGTGGCGGCTATGAGTTATGGTTCATTGAGCGCAAATGCAATTGAAGCTTTAAATGGTGGAGCGAAGATTGGTAATTTTGCGCACAATACAGGTGAGGGCGGAATTAGTCCTTATCATCTAAAACATGGCGGGGATTTAATCTATCAAATCGGTACAGGCTACTTTGGTTCACGTGGAAAAGATGGAGATTTTTCTTTTGAAGAATTTGCCAAACGCGCAGCAGAACCAAGTGTAAAAATGATAGAGCTAAAACTATCACAAGGTGCAAAACCTGGACATGGAGGTATTTTGCCCGCTAAGAAAAACACCCCAGAAATAGCTAAAATACGAGGTGTAGAGCCCGGTGTAGCCGTACATTCGCCACCATATCACTCCGCATTCAATACGCCGATGGGATTGATTGAGATGATTGGTAAAATGAAAGAAGTCTCAGGGAAACCATGTGGGTTTAAATTGTGTGTTGGTCGTAAAAGTGAATTTTTAGCTATTTGTAAGGCAATGGTCGAAACGGGTATTTATCCAGATTTCATTACAGTAGATGGGGGCGAAGGCGGAACAGGAGCCGCGCCCGTTGAATTTTCTAATTCCGTGGGAATGCCATACCGTGAAGGTTTAGCTTTTGTATATGACGCATTAGTTGGTTTCGGAATAAAAAAACACATTAAAATAGTTGCTTCGGGTAAAATAATGACGAGTTTTCACATCTTCCGTGCCTTGGCATTAGGAGCAGATGCTTGTTACTCTGCGCGTGCGATGATGTTGGCTTTGGGATGTATTCAAGCATTAGAATGCAATAGAAATAACTGTCCAACAGGTGTCGCGACCCAAGACCCAAAATTGATGAAAGGTTTGGTAGTAAGTGATAAAAAAGTGCGTGTTGCCAATTATCAGCATAAAACGATTGAAAATTTTACGGAATTAATGGCAGCAGCAGGTATGGATAAAGCCAGTAAAATCAATCGTACAGACGTCTATCGTCGTATTACTATGAATGAAATTCGCCGTTATGATGAAATTTTTAAACCATTGGGGCATGGAAGTTTGTTGAATGAAGAAGACTGTCCTACTGATTGGAAAAAGCATTTAATGGAAGCTAATTCTGGCTCATTTCAGAGTGATTTGCAATTGTAAATTATAGAGTAGGAGGAGATATAATTTCTAAATAAAAGATGAGTCATTCCGAACTTTCAAGTGAAAATTCGGGATGACTCATGTTTTTTACACATTTGAGGCATTCTGCACACTCTTTCTAAACGCACTTGGTGTTTCTCCCGCATGTTTTTTAAAAGCACTATAAAATGCAGTTTTAGAATTAAAACCTGCCTCATAAGCAACAGCAATAATTGTATAATTCTCATAATCTACACTATGCAACATCTGTTTTGCTTCCTCGACTCGATAGCCGTTTACGAAATCGAGAAAAGAACAATTCATTTTTTCATTGATGACTTGAGATAAATAATGAGCAGGAATATCGACCTGTTCGGCCAAAGCTGATAAGACTAAATCTGACTCTCTATAGGGCTTTTCCACTTCCATGTGTTTGACCAGTTTTTCGATAAACTGCTCCTTTTTCGCCTCTTTCAAACTGGAACTCTCATATTTTTGTTTTTTAACCTCTTCTTCTTCTTTTACTATTATTTGATTAGGGAAGGTGTGAAATATCTCTGGTTTAAATAAACTAACTAGATAAATAGAAAAAATAAATAGAAAAATAAAGGCAAGCGTGACTGTTTTTGTTGTCTCACTAGCACCAAGAAAAGCCCAAGCCATTATCCCCACGATAGGCAATAATACAGAAGATGAAAATAAGAGCAACCATTGATGATAAGTAGCATCAATATACGAAGCCTCATTTGTTAAATGTCTTTTGTATTGTTGGATTAATCGAAAGGATAATACCAAATAAACAGATGCCAAGGAACATTTTAACACTGAAAGCCAGAGAGGACCTTGGTTTTTAAATTCCATGACATACTCATGATAGAAAGCGAATTTTTCTTCTCCAGACTGTAACAAATAAGGAATACTATAAAAGAGATAGATAAGCACAGGAAGGAAATGTAGCCATAAAACGGGCTTCATCTCAAAATTTTTCTCGGTACAAGAACGTACATACAAATATATCAAAGCTCCTGCAGAGACTTCATAAAAGAGCTGCAAATGCACAATGTGTGGAAAATCAGGCATCCAACCCATTCTAAAAATCAGGCCCTGTAAAAAATAAATGGATATGAAGAGAACGTAAATTCCCAGAAAGATATTCGCTTTATTCTTTACTGACTTGATAGTCAGTAAAAATAAACTCATAGTCACGCCCAGAAAAGACCCAATTATGATAAAGAGGAGATTCGGAATTCGTTCCATTGTGTTGTTTTCATTTTCTTTTGGTTATCGCAAAGCTAATTAATCTAAGGCGATATTACAAAGCTTGAAATATATATTTATCTAACTCATGTTTTGGTGTTTTTTTGTTCGGATTTATAAATCCGAACGTTCGGACTTACAAATATTAATTGTGGGACATCTGTTTTTATTAAATTTTATTTACTATAATAAATAATTTAAATAGTTGAAATTCAATGTTTTATATGTTTTGTTTTGTGTTATGTGTTCGGATTTAGGAATCCGAACGTCCGCTTTTACCTATTCGGACTATAAATGTTCGATTCTTCTCTATGTTTGTGTCGTACTTAATGAAAAAGGACAGTTTTATCATTCAATTGAGAAGTCCTCACATATTGCCTTTACAAAATCTAATGAAAATGAAAAACAATAACAAATACCAGACAGGATTGGCTGTCTTATATCTTCGGCGAATTCTACGCCGATTATCAGTTCCTATCAATAAACAGATATTCTAAGCTGATAAATCTTATCACGCTTTTCTTCGCTTTCTAAATACTGATTTTTTACAAACACATTTTACGAAGACATACAGTAAACTGACTGCTGTAAGCTTGGCACTGCTATGTCTTTTTTTAACCCTCGGGACATTTTTTATCTCGATAAATTTTTACCTAATGAAAAAGCTATTTACAAAAAAAACACAAACACCAGCAAGCATTCAAAAGCTGCTGAAACTTCTAATACTTACACTCTTTTTATGGAATGCACATGCATTACAAGCTCAATCCACCGTCTGGAACGGCTCTGTCAATTCTGACTGGTTCACAGCCGCCAACTGGTCTAACGGTGTACCTGATACCAACACAGGTATTGCACGAATTAATTTCTCCCCTAATACCTGCATTATCGGCAACGGATTAACCGCTACGACCACTTCCGTTGTTATGAATGGAGGTAGTTTAACTATCGAAAACGGCGCATTATTAGATTTAGATAATGCGGTTGGTTCAGGTTTCCGTAATGATGGTTCTGGGACTTTTACTAATAATGGGACTTTGATGGTTGATAACGTAACTGCTGGTGGTGGTGATGTAGGCTTCGGTTTTTCTACCAGTTCTATCAATAACACGAACAATGGTAGTATTCTTATCGGTACGGACGGCGGCAATATTGCTTCTAGTTTTAAAATGAACATGGAAAGTAGCGGTGTGATGAATAACAATGGTCTCATTAGAGTAGAAAGTGGCAGCATATCTATTGTTGTGAGTGGTGCTACTGCCACTCTAAACAATAATGCCTGTGCTCAAATCATTGCGGACGGTGCTTTAAGTCAAGGAAATGGTGGTACAATAAGCAACACAGGATACATTAAGGCGAATAGTTCTAGTAATTTCACCAATAACGGTATCATTGAAGATGTAAATGGAAGTTTCGGTTCTACTAATAATGCTATCGTTATTGTACCAATCAGCAGTCCGAATTGCTCCGCGACTTTCGCTAATGCCTTGCAGAACACGACCCCGAATAACTTCGGCATTGCGACAACTTGGTACTCGGATAGTGGTCTCAGCACAGCAGCGGGAACATACGATGCTACTAACAATGTTTTTACGGCAAATTCAAGCCTACCGTCAGGCGCGAATACGCTTTATTTTGAAATCACGGATAATGTGAATAATTGTACCCGCACGGCAAGCATCGAAGTAACGAATAATGTAGATAATACCCCACCTACTATCAGTTGCCCTGCCAACGTCACAACCAACAGCGATCCTGGCATCTGTGCAGCAACAGTCACTTGGTCTAATCCGACCCTTAATGACAATTGTAGCACCGCAATGAATGGCGCAACGGTTCTTAATTTTCGGCAAAGCTCTGGTACTCGAAATGTGAATAACACATTGACGAATATGGGTTTTTCCGTTACCAATGTACTGAATGGTAATTACAATGCTTTAGGCAACAATATCAATTCACAAGCTTGGGACTTAGTAATTGCCCAAATAACGGCCAATTCTCTTACCGCTAGCGATATAACTGCGATCAGTAATCACATTGCAGGAGGAGGTAAAGTAATTATGAGCTACTGGGACATGACGGGTACCAGTGGCGTAAATCCTAACTCTGGTCCAGCTTTACGACCTATTATGGGTATCTCCAATGCCGTAAGTTTTGATAATCCAAAGCCTTTTACGGCTTGGGCTACAGCTCACCCAATTTTTAATAACCCAAACACAGTAAGCAATATTGCAGTAGTAGGAGACAATGCGGGAATCGATAACGGAGACCGCTTACAGCCCGATGCAAGCAGTACTGTTTTGGGAGGTTTTGTTGCCACACCAACTGCCAATCAAGGCGCTATTATCTTAGGCAATAATGACAATACTTTTTTTCATGGTTTCTCATCTGCGGATATGTCAGCAGATGAATGGTTTGATTTAATTGAAAATGAGGCGAATTTTTTATTTGGTCTGTCTTTTACACAAACTGCTGGTTTAGCAAGTGGTGTAAGCTACCCTTTGGGTACGACGACCAATACACTACAAGCACAAGACGCAGCAGGAAATACAGCGAATTGTAGCTTCACCGTAACTGTCAATGACAACGAAAATCCAGTTGCCCTTTGTCCAAATGTCGCGCCCGTCGTGACTTTAAATGCTGCTGGCAATGGAACCTTAGCAGCAAACGCTTTGGCCGCAGGAAATTCTACCGATAACTGCTCTGTAACGAGCGAAAGCAGCCCCGTAACGAATTTCACTTGCGCAGATATTGGTACACAAACCGTCGTCCTGACTGCTTCGGATGGAACAAATTCTGATACTGAAAATTGTAGTGTAACCGTCCAAGCAGGTAGCGGTACATTACAAGCAGTTTGTCCAAGTACAGCACTTGTTGTGGCTTTGGATGCCAATGGAAATGCCACTTTAGCAGCAAATGCTTTAGCCGCAGGAAATTCAACGGGAAGTTGTGGAGGTCTAACAGAAAGCAGCCCAGTAAGCAATTTTACTTGTGCAGATATTGGTACGGCAACAGTTGTTTTGACGGCAACGGATGGTACAGGTTCAGCTACTGCGAATTGTAGTGTAACCATCACCGATAATATTGCCCCTCAGATTACTTGCCCTGCTGATATGAATGTCGATACAGATACGGGAACTTGTACCGCAGTTGTAAATTATACAGCACCAATCGGCACAGACAATTGTACAGCTAACACAACACAAACTGCGGGACAAGCAAGTGGCGCAACTTTCTCTCTTGGTACGACAACACAAACTTTCCAAGTTAGTGACGGAAGTCAAAGTGCCAACTGTAGTTTTAATATCACAGTAAGCGATAACGAAGCACCACAAATCACTTGCCCTGCTGATATGAATGTAAATACAGACGCAGGGAACAATACTGCTGTCGTCACTTATACTGCACCAGTAGGAACTGACAATTGTACAGCAAGTACAAGTCAAACACTTGGATTAGCAAGTAACGCTACTTATCCATTAGGTACGACAACGAATACTTTTGAAGTTACCGACGGAAGTCAAACAGCAAATTGTAGTTTCAATGTAGTCGTAACAGACAATGAAGCACCACAAATTACTTGTCCTGCGGACATCAATGTCAATACAGATGCAGGAAATTGTACAGGACTTGTAAATTATACAGCACCAGTCGGTACAGACAACGGTACACCAACAACGACACAAACGGCAGGTTTTGCCAGCGGCGCGACTTTCCCAACGGGAACAACAGTAAATACCTTTGAAGTTACCGACGGTACACAAACGGCAAATTGTAGTTTCAATGTAGTCGTAACAGACAATGAAGCACCACAAATCACTTGTCCAGCAGACATGAATGTCAATACAGATGCAGGAAATTGTACCGCACTTGTAAATTATACAGCACCAGTCGGCACAGATAACTGTATGCCAACAACGACACAAACCGCAGGTACAGCAAGTGGTTCAACTTACGGGATAGGTACGATGACAAATACCTTTGAAGTCACAGACGGAAATTTAACGGCAAATTGTAGTTTCAATATCACTGTGACTGACAATGAAGCACCACAAATCACTTGCCCTGCGGACATCAATGTCAATACAGATGCTGGAAATTGTGCAGCACTTGTAAATTATACAGCACCAGTCGGCACAGACAATTGTACGCCAACGACGACACAAACCGCAGGCTTTGCCAGCGGCGCGACTTACGGAATCGGTACAACGACAAATATATTTGAAGTTACAGACGGCACAACAACCGCAAGTTGTAGTTTTAACGTCGTCGTAACAGACAGTGAAAGCCCAATGGCGATTTGTCAAAATATCAGTATTGATTTAGATGCTACAGGCTTAGCAAGTCTTACTTCTACACAAATCGACAATGGCAGCTCTGACAACTGCGGAACGGCAAATTTATCTATCCCGCCAACGACTTTTAGTTGTTCAAATCAAGGTGCAAATAATGTCACTTTAACAGTTGATGATGGCAATGGAAATTCAAATATTTGTGTTGCGGTAGTGACCGTAGCTGACCCGCTTGGAGCATGCTGTACAGCACCTCAATTATCAACAACTTGGACAGGAGCTTTGAGCAATGATTGGGATGATAATGCCAACTGGACAGACTGTGTGCCGGGGGCGATTAGTGCCGCGATTATTCCTCCAGCGGCGACCAGTCCGACTATTTTTAGCGGAACTAATGCTTTAGCAGAAAGAGTGAATATACAAACAGGCGGACAATTGGATATCGAAGACGGTGCAGATTTGACGATTGCTAATTCGACGATAGCAGGTTTAGTCGTTAGAGGGACGCTAAATAACGCCGGTATTATCAGCATCAGCGATGTGGGCGGACACGGAATTTTTAGTAATACGCTCAACTTTAACAATGCGGTAACGGGTCAAATCATCATCAATGGTGTTGGAGCACATGGTCTCAGAAATGATAGAAGAATAACTAATTTCGGTACGATTAGTATTGACGGCGTAACGGCAAGCGCACGTGACGGACTTAACAACGAGGGGGGGAACACTGAGTTTATCAATCACGGAAATCTCTTTATTGGAGCGAATGGTTTTATTAAAACATCAGCTATTGGCAATAGATTTAGCGGCACATTTGTTAATGAAGTAGGCGGACTTGTTACCATTGATGATAACAATCAATTTGCCGCGATTGACAATGTAGCGGGTGGTAATTTTACCAATAGAGGTACGATTAACATGGGGCTAAACGGAAATTTAGTGCTCGGAATTAGAAATGATGTGGGCAGTGGAGCTGTTTTTCTCAATGATACAGATGCCGTACTCACGATTGATAATGTCGGACTGGATGGTATTAGCATCAATAGTGGAACGACTTTTACTAATCGAGGTACTATAAGCATAGGCGAAAACATTCCACTCGGCAGACATGGAATACACCTTCTCAATTCTTCTACTTTCAATAACGAGGCTTGCGCCAAAGTGTATGTGTATGACAATTTCCGTAATCCAAGCGGCACTTTCAACAACGACGGTTTCTTATTTTTAGAGACAAGCCAAAGTCACCAAACAGGTACTTTTAACAATAACGGTACAGTAAATACCGTAGATAGTCCATTGAATAACATTGTCAATAATCAAATCAAAGTCAGCCAAAGCAATGTGAATTCTTGTGTGACGGAAGTGAG
>CAZQTE010000141.1:0-12220 GCA_964595615.1 uncultured Saprospiraceae bacterium | reverse complement strand
CAAAGTCACCTTGTGAGTAAAAGGTATGCATCAGTCGTTTTCACCCACTACCGAATATTTACCGATGCTAATTCTTCACAAATCGTATAATTTCACCTTGAAAGTGCAGAAAATAAACGCCGCTTGGGTAAGTTGCCACATCAATAAATTCAGGTAAAAATGTCCCCGACGTAATTTTTTTTCCTAATTGATTACGTAATTCGAATGGCTGTAAAATACGCTCTGATTTGATATAAATTCTGTCCTTAGTTGGATTTGGATAAACTTGTACTTGCGTTCCCTTTTCCTCTATATTTTTTTCCTCTTCTCCTTCAATATCATTTATTGGCAATACAACATCATTCATCATAGTATAAGTAAAATAAGTAAAACCTTGGAGGTCTACATTATTTTTCCAGATGCCAGTAGAGGCATTATAGTCATCCATGAATTCCTGTTCTGCCATTATCATATTATTAGCTTGTAACCATGGTCCTGAAAAGTTGGGCTCGGCAGAAAAAATAATAGTTATCTCTGCTGTCCCAGGGTAATTTTCGTAGTATTCTAAGCGACCTTCTGCATAGTCAAAAGCATTGTTTGGGTCGGGTACATAAGCGTGAATAAGCGTACGATCAACAATGTCTGCAATTTCTAATAATTGCGTAGCATCTGGCCATCCAACATACATCTCTGTCGTCATTGGATGCGCGCTGTTGTCAGCTAAAGTACGCATAGCTTGTAGTTCTCCTTTACAAAATGCATAAGCGCCAGCATTATCACAAGTATGACCATTTGGAGTAAGATAATTAACGCAATAATAACCTCCGGGCTCGGTAAAAATAGGTGTCCAAAATTCAAATTCCATTCCTAAGACATCAAATTTTTCATCTGCATTAGTGCGACTTTCATTGTAGGCAATGATTCTATTTTCAAAAAACCATGCATTTTCAGCTGTTGCTGCTACTTTGGTAATACCATAATTTTGTTTGGCGTCGGCGAGAAAATCCGCGAGAATTTGATTGGTGCTTGGATTTGTTAAGTCATGCTCATTATGAACTAAATGTAATTCATAGAAAAGCAGATAAGTAATTTCATTAGCCTCCGCATATTCCAATAACGTTGTTTTCAATGTAGCATCATTAAGAATATTTGCAAAATCATCTACATAAAGAGAACGTTCCGCTTTGCTAAATTGACAAACACACACAATTAGAAATAAAATTAGACTATTTTTCAAGCAAAGTAATTTCATATTTTTTAAATTTCATCAAAGATAAAAAAAGAGTCTGCTTTCTACTAAAGAAAACAAACTCTGAAAATTATTACCTGAAAATTATTCTTTAACCTAAATTAAATTTGGCTCTTTATGATTTTGGTTGGTAAATCACAGTAAGCTACTCAAAAGGTGACTCAAAGTCACCTTTTGAGTAACTCCAGGTAACTAATATTGAACTCTACCAACCGATTTCATACAGAACCTTAAATTTTTCTATTTTTTTGTAAAAAGAAAAGACTTACCTTTCTGTGCCACAAAGATAAAAGCATATTAAGTTCAATGACATGACCTGACTAGAAAGCTAAAGATGACTTAGGTCACCTTTTTAGTAAAAAGCAAAAAAAACGCCCAACTCTCTTTCGAAAGTTGGGCGCCCTGTCTAATATTTAAACAAGCCAAAAACTTGCTAAAATATTAATTAACGTCAGCAATTCTCACTTTGGCTCAAAGTTTTGCGAGAAGTAGAACTAGGAAACTTAAGAAGGGAATACTATTAGCATTTTTTGTACTATAATCTTATTATTAGACTTTGGACGAAAGATTTTAGATGTTAGATTACTCAATAGTAAAATTAATGCAATGCCTATTTTATTGATTATCAATATTTAAAAAGGTCGAAAGATTGATTTTTCGCTTGAATAGTCTAACATCTAAAGTCTAATATCTTTTGTCCAAAGTCCAATCTTATTAAAACTCAAGTTTCGTAGAATTCTTTCATAAAATTTTAAGAGCAATTTTTCTATAGTAAGAATTGCTGGCTTCTTAGCCAATAGGTGGCGTATCTTACTGAATAACAATTAGTTATACTTGAAAAATATCGGCACGATTTAGAGGTGCGCCCTCTGACGATATAAAAACACACAACTAACTGACAACCAAATAATTACATCTTAATTATTTTATCTTTAAGACCATTTTTTGCATAAAAATCAACATAGCCTGTCCTGTCTTTAATATTTCTTCTAACTGTAATTGGGTATTTTTTTCAGCCTCCGAACTTTCGTTGTTAGACGTTCCAGGCGTCATTTCAACTTCTATATCTTCTATTTCGCTTAGTTCAATTCTTACTACTCTTTCTTCATTTTTATACTGAGGAAAACGGAAAACGAAGTCATATTCTCCTGGTTTCAACTTAATAGCAAAGGCACCATCTGCATCCGTGCTAATACTCGTTGAAATCTTTGAAACAGAAATATCTACACCTGGTAATAGTCCATTGTCATCAAAGACTTCACCTCTGACTACACCTATTTGCCCAAATGTCAAAAAAGTAGTAAATAGTAAAGATGTAAATAATAGTAGTTTTTTCATTTCTATAAAAGTTGACCCTTAATATATTCGTCTCATCAAACGACAAAGCTAAATAAATTATTTCAAAGCCTCCACTAATGTTAATGCTTTATCCAAGACAATCCGCCCTTTCTCATTACGCTTTAATGTTCCACATTCGATTCGAGGGTCATGCTCGAAAAAAAGGATGTCACCATTATCAAGAGTTTCAGTCAATAAGACAGATTTCTCTTCTAAACTCACCAATGGACGGATGTCATAAGACATTACCCAAGGTAAAGATATGTAATAGGAAGCTGGCATTAAATCAGCTCCATAAATCAATTTTTTATCTTCCAATTGAACCTCTAAAGCCATCAATGACTCTGTGTGTCCATGCGCAAAACGCACCTTAATTCCTGGCAACCACTCTACTCTATCGTCCTGAACATCAATCATTTTTAGGCGTCCTTCTTTTTGAAGTGGAACGAAATTTTCTTTTAAAAAAGAGGCTTTTTCCTTCATGTTTGGCTGCATCGCGTGTTGCCAGTGCTTTTCGTTTGTCCAGTATGTTGCGTTTGGGAAAGTAGGGACTAAATTACCCAATTCATCATATTTTACTGCGCCACCAGCATGGTCAAAGTGTAAATGTGTGAGAAAAACATCTGTGATTTCCTCGGGTAGTATCATACTTTTCAATAACTCTCCTGTCATCGT
This sequence comes from uncultured Saprospiraceae bacterium, assembly GCA_964595615.1. Classification (GTDB taxonomy): domain Bacteria; phylum Bacteroidota; class Bacteroidia; order Chitinophagales; family Saprospiraceae; genus JAHDCG01. The sequence continues at coordinate 8,979 of CAZQTE010000141.1, read as the reverse complement.
CTCTTCACCGTGTGGCTCGAAGTGAGAACGAAATTTTTCATCTTGCTTGTCGCCCATTCCTGTGTCTACCAAGATTTTGCGGTCACCTGTTTCAATTAGCAACAGACGGGCTGCCCATGTGCATAAATTCTTAGCATCAGGTGGATTGACACGTTGCCAGAGCGTTTGCGGGACTACGCCGAACATAGCACCGCCGTCAAGTTTGAAGTAACCAGAGAGGATTGTTGTTAATTTCACTAGTAAAGCTTGTAAAGGTTGAAAAAGTTGGAGAGTTGTAAAGGTTGAAGAGCAAATTTAGACTTTTTCTGTTAATAAGTGTTTAACAGTCTCTTTTTTCTAATCATTTCTCAAGTTCATCCGTTTCTTTGAGTGTTGAATGAATTATCCATCTGTTAATTGACTCGTTATGACAAAAAAAATTACTCTTTTTCTTTTTTCTTTGCTTTTCACATTGTTCTCTGCCAATCTTTTTGCACAAAATAAAGGCGTGCAAATCTCTGGAACTGTTGTCGATGAAAGTAGCGGACAGCCCGTTGAATTTGCAACGATTATGGTTTCTAATAAAATCGATGATACAGTTATTACAGGCGTGACGACTGATTTAGACGGAAAATTTTCGGCTCAATCTCCCTCTCCAGATTTTAAGCTAACGATTAGTTTTATTGGTTTCACAGATAAGACGATTGAGGATATTTCCATTGAAAAAGGGAAAGCGGATTTGGGTATCATCCGCCTTTCTGCCGATAGTCAAATCTTAGATGAAGTCGTCGTTCGTGCGGAAAAATCAAGTACCGAATTTAAACTGGACAAACGTGTTTTTAATGTCGGAAAAGATATTAGTAGCACAGGCGTGAGTGCGCTTGAAGTACTCAATAATGTACCCTCGGTTGATGTGAATATTGAAGGGGCTGTTACCTTGCGTGGTGCGGGCGGCGTGCAGATTTTGATTAATGGGAAGCCATCGGTTTTGGCGAGTGAAGAAGGAAATGCATTGGGTTCGATTACAGCAGAAATGATTGAAAAAATTGAAGTCATTACTAATCCAGGAGCGAAATATGATGCGGAGGGAACTTCGGGAATTATCAATATTGTCATCAAAAAGGAAGAACGCAAAGGTATCAATGGTTCGATATCAGTGAATACGGGGATGCCACATAATCACAGCGTTGGATTGAGTTTAAATCGCCGTACGGAGAAATTTAATCTCTTTACTCAACTTGGGGCGGGTTATCGTGAATTGCCGAGTGACCAGCGTAATATTAATAGAGATTTGGTGACAGGCAATGCGGTGATTAGTGAAGGCCAAGAGTTTCGTAATGAACAGTTTTATAATCTCATTTTAGGTACAGATTATCATATTAACAAATGGAATGTCTTAACCTTATCGGGCAGTTTTGCTTATGAAGTGGAAGACCAACCCTCTCGTAATGATTTTAGGATTGAAGATGCAGCAGGTAATATTATTTCGGAATGGTATCGTGAAGAAGTAACGGAAGCGACTAATCCGAAATATCAGTATGAATTGCAGTACAAAAAAGACTTTGAAGGGAATAAAGACCGTAGTTTGCTGTTTAGTGCAATTGGAAATTTCTTTGGGAAGGCGCAAAGTTCGGATTTTGATAATGTGAATGTTGTCGGCAATGAAACGAAGGGAAATCAGGATACGCGAACGGAGTTTAAAGAGGAACGGACGACTTTAAAGTTAGATTATACGCATCCTTTCACCAAACAATTTTCGGTAGAAACAGGCGCGCAATATTTCCTAAATGATGTAAGCAATGACTACGAAGTAAATGACATAATTGACGGTCAGCGTATTCAAAATTCTAACCTCACCAATGTTTTTGAATACAGTCAAAAGGTCTTAGGCGTGTATGGGACAGCGGGCTATGAAGCGGACAAATGGGGTATCAAAGCAGGTTTACGTGTCGAAAATACAGACCTATTCACCTTCTTAGTCAATACGGGTGAACCTAATAATCAGAACTTCACTAATCTTTTTCCGAGTGCACATACTTCTTATAAATTCTCGGAAAGATTCTCGATGCAGGCGGGTTATTCACGTCGGATTTATCGCCCGCGGATGTGGAGTTTGAATCCATTTTTCAATATCCGTAACAATTTTAGTATACGTCAGGGGAATCCTGATTTACAGCCTGAATTTACAGACTCTTATGAGATTGGAACGATTTATACTTTTGATAAAGCTACTTTTAACCTCAATGTTTATCATCGTTTCACAACGGAACAAGTGGAAAATGTAACGACTTTTGAAGATAATGTAAGCACTTCTTTTCCCTTGAATATTGGAACAAATGGCGCAACAGGTATCGAGTTGAACGGTAAATATAGTCCACAAAAATGGTTTTCAGTTAACGGAGATTTCAATTTTAACTATTTTGATAGAAAAGGTGAGTTCGAAGGGCAATCTTTCGATTTTACAAACAACCGTTGGTCGGGTAAATTGGTGACTAAGTTCAAATTTTCTAAGCAGGTTGACCTTGAAATTACAGGACGTTACAACTCTGGCTATCAGACAGTGCAGGGAAATGTTTCGGATAATTTATTTGCGAATATCGGTCTGCGCAAAAAAATATTAAAAGGGAAAGCGGTAATTAATTTTAGCGTTCGCGATGTCTTTGCTTCGCGTATTCGCGAGACTTTTACCAATCAACCTACTTTTGAAATTTATCGCTTTAGTCAGCGCGGTCGTTTTGTGACGCTTGGTTTTAGTTATGGATTTGGGAAAGGGGAAGCTATGGAGTATTCGGGACGGAGAAGGCGTTAGGAAATTCAAATGAAAATTCAAATACAAAGCAAGTTGAGTTTAGTATTAAAAAAGCGCATCCGAAAATTAATTCGGATGCGCTTTTTAATATCAAGAATATTACCCTTATGGGAAAATTCCCATTTTTTCGTAATCACTACCCATTTTTTGGATAGCACTCACAAATGCTGCGGTACGTAAATCTTTCACGTTACGCTTACGACCTTGGATTTCACGAATTTGTTGGTAAGCACCAATCATCGTTTCTTCCAAACCAGAACGTACTAAATCTACCTCATCTGCACCACGTGCGACGAATAAACGTTCTTTTTCTCCGACAGTTTTTCCTGTTTTTTCTTCTACCATATCAATCAAGCGATTGTAGGTCTGTTGGTCAAAACGCTTCTCCATACGACCGAAACGCATGTGAGATAAATTTTTCAACCACTCAAAATAAGAAACAGTTACACCACCCGCATTCAAGAATAAATCTGGAACGATTAATACGCCCATTTCCAACAAAATTTTCTCACCATCAGAGGTTATCGGACCATTTGCCGCCTCTCCAATGATTTTTGCTTTGATATTCTTCGCATTTGAACCTGTCAATTGATTCTCTAATGCCGCAGGCACCAAAATATCACAGTCAAATTCCAAACACTTATCGCGTTGTGATTTATCATAGTCTGTACAACCTTCAAAACCAAGGATAGAACCTGTGTCCGCACGGTGTTTTAACAACTTGTGAATGTCAATACCATTCGCATTGTAAATAGCACCTTCCGCCTCTCCCACTCCAACGATGACAACATCGCCTTCATCCTGAGAAATAGTCCCCGTGTAAGAACCCACATTACCCAATCCTTGGATAACCATGCGCTTACCTGCAATACCTGGTGATAAGCCTAATTTTTTCATGTCGGCTTTGTTGTTACAAGCCTCACGCAAACCGTAGAATACTCCACGACCTGTCGCTTCTGTACGACCTTGAATACCATTCAAGTTTACAGGCTTACCCGTCACACAACCTGCAGCATCAATATCGCTCTCATTAAAAGCACGGTAAGTATCGTAAATCCAAGCCATCTCACGTGGTCCTGTCCCGTAATCAGGTGCAGGTACGTCAATAGCAGGGCCGATAAAATTACGGCGTACTAACTCTGTCGTATAACGACGCGTAATTTTCTCTAATTCCCTCTCTTTATATTCCCAAGGATTGATTTTTACTCCACCTTTTGCACCACCAAATGGTACATCGACAATAGCACATTTGTACGACATCAAGGTCGCCAATGCCATTACCTCTTCTTGGTTTACATGATTGGAAAAACGAATACCGCCTTTGGTTGGTAGACGGTGGTGAGAGTGCTGAACACGGTATGCTTCAATTACCTTATACTCATTTCCGACTTGAACGGGGAAACGGATTTGATAAACAGCATTACACGCTTTAATTTGTTCTAATAGTCCGCGGTGCAATCCCGTGTGTGGTGCAGCACGTTCGAAAAAATTTTGTACCGAATCGTAAAACGATACTTTGAACTTCGGGTCGGCCATATTGAATTTTGAATTTTGAATATCGGATTTTGAATGACTACCTTATAACAAGCAGTTTCTGGTTTCTCCAATATTCGGCTTTATTTGAATTTGAGATAACGAAATCTATTCAACATTATCTCTTTCTAACTTGGTTAGTCTTCTATCGAGATAAATCAAGAAAAATACAATTCCGAGAAAAATAGCGATAATTACTGCTATTACAACATAAATCTTGCCTAAAGAACGCATGAAGTCGGGTTCTTGTGTTTGGGCAAAAATTGGCGTAGAACACAGCAATAATAAGGCTGTCAATAGCGGAATGAAAGTTCTTATTTTTTTCATCATGGCGAAAGTCTTTATTTTTTTTGAGACTACAAAAATTTTTAGTGTTTTTGCTTTGGATTTCGTAGTTTTGGTCGTTAGTTGTTGGGTTATTGGTTATTAAATTGGACAGAATAAAGATTCATTTTATAAGCCCCTAACCCCTGAAAGGGAACATTTTTCGTTTTCAAATTTAAATTTTATACGCATATTCTCCCCTTCAGGGGTCGGGTGATTGGTTCTAAATTTTGTTACTGTTTTTGTCCAAATCATTCCCGGCAGGGTTTCCCCTTTAGGGGAGTAAGGGGTTAAAAACGGCGAATTTGCTCGCATTTACCTCCCTTCCGTCCCTCCTAAAGGAGGGAAACCCTACCGGGAGTGACTTAGAGCAGCTCTTAAAATAGAACCAACCCTGCCTTCAGGGGTCGGGGGCTTATGAAACAGCTATAAATTACATTAATAATAACTCAATAACCAATAACTCAATAACCAAACTACTCATCCAAAGCACGAATTTCTAAAGCGCGCGTCCGCCACATAATATTAGCTATCCACGCCCCTATCAAGCACCAACCAATGATACACGGATAGAAAACCATACGCATCGTATTGTCTAAATCGTCAGAACCTAAGGCAGGATTTCCACCATTGCCAGGGTGCAAACTGGCGGTCAATCTTGGTACGACATATATTAAAGCCAATAAAGCAACAAAAGCAAACACTGAAAATACAGCTGAAATACGTCCCCGTCTTTCTTCATCTTCAAAAGCATCACGTAACACGAAATAGGCGAGATAAATAAGTAAAGCGATAGCCGTCGTAATTTGTTTAACATCATTACTCCACGGTTCGCCCCAAGTGTAAGTTGCCCAAATCGCGCCCGTAATCAATCCTAATGTCCCCATTAATAAACCGACTGCGGTGAAAGACATCGCTTTTGCATCATCAATAGGGTCGTAACCTTTGAATAAGTAACGCCCACTGAAATAAATACCACGCATGAATAAAAACAACATGGCAAACCATAAGGCAACGTGGAAATAAGTATTTCTGATTGTTTCGTAAAGAATCGTACGGTATGGGAAAGCAAAACGCCATTCGTTGTGAACCCCATCTAAGGTAGCTGAAGTAAAAGCCTTCGCAGCAACAGGGTCAATGCTGTCTTGTGTGACAAAAACTGCTTGAGGAATTACGGCTGGTCCATTCGCCTCATTATCAACGATTAAGGTAAAGTCTTTTACTTTATCGGTCGTCGGTAAGTAGGCAGGAATGCGAAATTGTAGTTTTGCATTACGCTCATCTTTGACCTCTATTTTCTCCGCTTGAATGAGAAATTCTTCTGTATCTACACTATTCGCTAAATCCATACGTAACCATGCGCGCATCGTCTCGTCACCTTGTATATATGTCGAATTATAACCAACTACATTCAATTCCAACAACTTTCCTGTCTGTGCAGAACTTGGCTTCACATCACTAATTCCATGTTTTAAAGGCGCACCCAAACCTGCAATGAAGGTGTAGATGATAATAATTACGCCAAGGGCTTTCCACCAGTTTTTCATTTTTTTAAAAATTTTATTTTTAAAAACATGAAAAAAACATGAATTATGAAATATGAAATATGAATGTGTTAGTATTCATATTTCATATTTCATATTTCATATTTATCCTCACATTTTAAATTAGTCTCTCCACAAAAACGGAAACAGTAATATCCCCATTCCTAACAATGCAAAATCAATAGCAACCAGAGTCCACATATCTGCTGCGACATTGGTATCGTTCATTAATCTGAGTGCATTGGCTGATATTTTTAATAAAGACAAAAGCACTGGGATGATTAGTGGAAACCCTAATACTGCCATTAAAGTTGCGCTATTTTTTGCTTTTGAGGCAATCGCGCTGATGAAGGTAAAAGTGACCGAAAATCCTGTGCTGCCGAGAAATAAGGCGGCGAAAAATTGTCCTGTATCTTTTACCTGATCGCCCGATACAAAACTGAATGCTGCCCAAGATAGAAAACTCAAAAGCAGCAATAAAAGTGTATTATAAATCACTTTTGACAGTAAAATCGCAATGGGATTGACTAAGGAATAATAATATAATTGTCGATTTCCATTTTCTTGGACGAAACTTTTAGTGACAGCATTGACAGAAGCAAAAAGAACGATTATCCAGAAAAGAGAGTTCCAAACTTCGCGTTTGGGATTGACGGAGGCGATGAATACAATGAAAACTGTGGAAAGAACGTAGAGCAAAATACCACTAATCGCGTATTTCTGCCGCCATTCGAGCACAATTTCCTTTTGTAAAAGCCAATATATTTCTTTTAAAATAGTCATCAGGGCAAAGATGCAGTAAAATCTTGAAAAGGGTGCTTCTCTCTTGTCAGGATTTTGTAGAGAAATGCCTCTAGTTAGAAATTTAGACTTTAATACATTATTTTTTAATAATATTTCTTAAATTTGCTTGACGAAATTATCAGTTTTGATTTTTTCCCTTCCGAAAACACAATGTCCTTTTCTGCACACAATACATACCAACATCATACTCAAATTTGCAGAATTATTTCTTTTTATCACGCATTCATCAAAAATTACAAAATTCATGAAAGGCTTAGATCTTTCATTTTTCTTCTTTTGCAAATAAGTACGTGACATTATTTATATGGATAAATTTGAGAGAGAGGTTTTTTCGATAGTTTTATTCAAAAAATCGTTGCATAGCCGTAGCTACGGGACTATTTTTTGGATGAAAATAGCGGAAAAATATCCTCTCAAAATATCCATATAAACAGGGTCACGTACTTAACTAAGTACTCATAAATTCATCTACCCTATTTATAGGGCAACAAAAAACTTAACGATGACTAAACTTTTGACGCTTCTTGTAGCGATTTCATTTATCTTCACGCAGGACTTATCTGCTCAGAAAATCAAAGAGGGACGTATTTCTTTTGAATACACTAGGCTTCCTTCTAATCCTTTAGACCCAACATTCACCACTTACTCTTCTGTCGTTTATGGTAGTGATTATGGCTTAGAAAATTTAGGCTTTGACCGTAATGAAATGGCTAACAGCTATTTTACACTTGGAGGTTTTAAGCAAGTTGGACAAGGTGGACACTTTCGTATTTCTTGCTATGTAGGCTATCCTTCTACTGTTTCGGCAGTAACAAAATCTTATACAGAAACAATAACTAATAAAGACAAAACTAAATCTAAAGTTACTAGATATAAGAAAGAGATCAAGTATCGTGCACCTGTCCGCTACAAAGTAGAAGATTTTCAAGGAAATGTTATCACCTCGGGAAGCATGAATAAAGTAAAGGTTTTTACTTGGGGTGACGGTGCGAAGTCAAAATATTCATTAGCTAATAATTGGGCAGAGTCTCGTGAAGGGGTGATGAGTTCAAGATATAAAAAAGCAGTAAGAGATGGATTTAAGAGTGCATCAGGCACTATTCGTTCCTTGTATGGCTATTCTATCAAAAAGCGTACAGCTCAGATTGAAATGTTGGGTAAAAAGGATAAAATGACTGAAGAATTCATGTCTGCTTATGAAACAACTAAAGCAGCATTTGCAAAAATGGAAGCGAATGAGAAACCAGATAAAGTAAAAGAAGAAGTACGTCCTGCTCTTGAATTTTATTTGGAAGAAAAAAATAAATGGGCTGCTACAGATAAAAAAGAACGTAAAGTTCGTAGTGCTTGTGCTTATAATTTGGCAACCATCTTTTATTGGTTAGACGAGTTGGATGAGGCTCGTAAATATGCGAATGAGTGTATTGAAATTGACTATAAACCTGCTCGTGCGAAAACATTACTTAAAGGTATTGATGCGACAAAAAAACTATTTGACATCAATAATACTACTACTCGTCACCCTTACTTTGACCTAGGAAATGCAACACCTCCAGGAATGGCTGCTTTTGGTGGTTTAGATGCAGTAGAAGACGGACCTAGCGGAGGAGGTGGTGGAGTCGCAGCTACACTAACAGGTTTCATTGTAGACAAAAATGATGTAAAAGTACCTGGGGACTTTGTAGTAGCCACAGCAGAGGGAGAAGAATTGAAGTTTGGACCGCAAGGCAATATCTCATTCGATTACATGCAAGATGGTCGTAAAACAAGTGCTGCTTTATCTCCAATGGACCTTAAAGAGTTTAGCTTAAATGAACGTAATTTCATGGTCATGGACTTTGTACCAGGTGCAAAAGGAAATACTGAAAGCAAGACGTCTATCATGGAATTACTATATGACGGTGGTAGTATCAAAGTCTTGAAATACTATCCTTATGACGATGCATTAGGTGACCAATCTGTTGAATATGCTTTCCATAAGAAAGG
>CAZQTE010000140.1:4598-12333 GCA_964595615.1 uncultured Saprospiraceae bacterium | reverse complement strand
TAATTATGAACATAAAAGTCCAACGTACTTTTTATGCTTGATTGTACAGCCTACACTTAGTATTATTGTGAGTGAGTGATTTTGAGATATTTGAGCTTTTGAGTGAGTTGTTTTGAAGGAGGTGAGAGTTGAGGTGAAATAAAAAAAATCAAATTCAAGTATCAAATTCAAGTTCAAGAGTTGTCTTGAATTTGAATTTGATACTTGAATTTGATTTTAAAAATTAGAAAAATAAAATCTAATTTAATTCTACCACCGAATCAAAGCACTCCCCCAAGTAAAACCACTACCAAAAGCAGCCAAGCAAACCAAGTCACCGTCTTTAATCTTCCCAGCTTCCCATGCCTCTGTCAAGGCAATCGGAATAGAAGCCGCAGTAGTATTTCCGTATTTCTGAATATTATTCCAAACCTGTTCATCTTTTAATCCAAGGCGTTTTTGGACAAACTGACTGATACGCAAATTCGCTTGATGCGGAATGAACATATCTAAATCATCTTTGCTCAATCCCGTCGCTTCTAATGCCTCAGCAATCACCTCTGGGAACTTCTGCACAGCCATTTTAAAGACTGCCTGCCCTTCCATTTGAGGATAATTTGCGGCATTATCAATCATATCATGTGTCATGAAAATTTCACCATATTCGATGTCTTTGTCATAACCAAAATCATAATCAACTCCTTGTTTATCAAGGTGATAACCACCGTGAGAACCTGGGTTTAACATTGCTAATTTCTCTGCAAAAGTACCATCGGAGTGAATTTTTGTTGTCAAAATTCCTTTGCCTTCTTCTTGTGTCGGTTGTAAAATAGCAGCACCTGCACCGTCACCAAAAATCACCGTCACTCCCCTACCACGCGTACTAAAATCCAATCCCATAGAGTGCATTTCTGCACCGACAAGGAGAATATTTTTATACATTCCCGTCTTAATAAATTGGTCAGCTACACTCAATCCATAGACAAAACCAGAACACTGTTGACGAATGTCTAAAGCGGCGATTTCCGTTTTCGTAATGCCCAATTCGCGCTGTAATAACACGCCACAACCAGGGAAATAATAATCAGGACTCAATGTCGCAAATATGATAAAATCTACCTCTTCAGGAGTAATCCCCGCACGTTCAATAGCTATTTTTGCAGCTTTTGCACCTAAAGTAGTCGAAGTTTCTTTATGTTTTTCCGCGTAATGACGCTTTTCTATCCCCGTCCGTTCCCGAATCCATTCATCCGAAGTATCCATCACCTTGGATAAATCATCATTCGTCACTGCTTTCTCTGGAACGTAGTAGCCTAAACCGGCAATTTTTGTCTGAAACATGTAAGTTAATTTTTACTCTTGTATTGCGATGAGTTACGAAATGCAAAAGTACAAAATTACTGTCTAACTGTGAACGATTCAACTATGAACTATGAACCCCGTCTCATTAAAATCGCCTTACTGAGACGGGATTCATAGTTAAACTGTTCATAGTTCATAGTTTTTCTTTTAACATCTCCTTCAATTCCGCCACCTGTGCACTCAACTCATCTACCTTCTTCTCCAACCCGTCATTATTATCCATTGTCATTTCATCTACGAAGACCGCATTGGCAAGGGACATACCGAAAATACCGCCAAAAAGAACAACGAGGACAAAGTAAAATCGTGTTAAACCCGCATACATAGGATTCTCTGTATTTTCTACGATTGAAGCAGGAATCTCATTCCAACCTTCTACGGTAAACATTTGAAATATGGAGTAACTTGAAATCATCGGATTTCAAAAGTATTCAGGTGCGATTTCTCCATAAAAATGACAAGTAAAAATGGCTAAAAGAAAATTCAGTCCAAAAAGCAAAATCATCACAAAGACGGAAGCCCGCAATGCACGCCCTAAGCCATTTACAATTTCCTCTATGTGTGGCACAAAATGAATAAATCGAATCAATCTCACCAATCTAAACAAACGCAAAATCAAAAGCCAAGAAGCATCTGGCAAGACAGAAGAGTGCTCTAATAAAGAAGGTAAACTGAGTAGAACAATCAAAAAATCAAAGCGATTCCACCATGTTTTCCAATATTCTGACCAGCCATATTCCTTAATTTTAGCTATCGCTTCTAAAGCAAAAAGTAAAATAAAGAAATGGTCAATTAGCTGTAACCAACTGTTCCCATGAAACTGAGGGAAATACCACAAAAAAATCACCACCGCATTTAATACGATAGCGAATAGCATGTTCTTTTCAGTAAGGAAAAAATTCTTAATCATCTTATTTAAATATGAAGTAGGAAATTTGAAATATGAATATGAAACACATTCATACTTCATAATTTTTCTAAATCGTTCCTGCGTAAATCAACAATTTCATTTCTCTTGCAGATACACTCTTTGCATTCGAAAAACCTGTTCGTAAATCAGTCATCGTACCATGTGCATAGATACGCAAGACTTTCATACTCAATCGTTTAGCTGGCTTTTTATCCACTAAACGAATACTACATCTTACTGGAATTGGATTTCGGTGTTCTTTGTAAAACAAGTGCAAACCTTCTTCTTCCTTTAGGATTTTACGTAAAGAGTAAGCTTCAGCTTGAATGCTACATTTATCTTTTGCAATTTCGTAAGCGATATTCATTTCTTTGAAAAAGGCAACATAACTATCGCACAAAAATTCAATTTCTTCTTGTCCTTTATCATTGATGAGGGATTGAAATTCTAAGACAATCGTATCTGTTTTTTCACGTAAAAAGCCTTCTGCTGCTAATTTTAAATAAGCAACATTTAAATAGCTATCAATGAACTCCGTTTCGACAGAATCAAACTGCGGGTTACTTAAATTATAGTTATCTGACAACTCATTGAGTGCTTCCTCTTGAAAAATTCTATCCTTAAATTTTATTCGCGTAGCCGACCAAGAGTCTTCATTACGAATAGAAGTTTTTAAACGCAAAGGAATCGCCAGTTGCACAGAAAAACGACTGTCTCTAAAACCTAAAGAAAGATTAGTTATCTGTTCTTTTAGTTCAACAATACGGTCTCTAAAATCGTAATATTGCCAATTCAAATGACTGCCGCCTCCTTCTCCAATCTGAATGACATCTCCACTTTCAGGTGGCTCAACACGGCGAATTTTTCGCTCTAAATATTCTAAATCCCGAAGCAATTTATTGTAAAATCCACGCCCTTTTTCTATTGCAGGAATCTCTGGCAAGACATTTTTCTCCATGTCATCCACAAACTCCAAAGGCTGAATGTGTGGAACTAATTTATTTTTTTCTAATGCAATTTCAAAGACAATTGGTTGTTCAGAATACGTCGTAACCAACTGTGCAGCAGATAGTTCTGTTAAATCTCGCTCAATCTGACGTTTAAGTGCACGTCCACCCATTTTGCCATCAAAACCACGCTTAGCTACCCACTCTAAAGCCTCAGGCGATATGTTGAGAATAGTCGTTCGACGCACAAAACCATCGCGCTCTAAGAGTTCTCCGATTTGGAGTTGGGCGATACCGAGAATATGCTCTAATTTGAGCGGATTGAAAATGATAATTTGCCCGATACGGTTGATAAATTCAGGACGAAATTTCAATTCTACTGCCTTTCGATAAATCGCTCCTTCATCTGCCACATCTGAACCAAATCCTAGACGACTACTCACTTCATTTGCTCCCAAATTGGAAGTCATAATGATAATCGTATTCGTAAAATCAACGGTACGTCCAATACTATCTGTCAAGCGTCCATCATCCAATACTTGCAAAAGTAAATCATGCACCGCTGAATTTGCCTTTTCAATCTCATCTAAAAGCAAAATAGAAAAAGGCTGATAACGCACCTTGCCCGTCAATTGACCCTCAGGATTATTATAATCTCCAATCAAACGATTAACGGCAAACGGGTCGACATATTCGTTCATATCAAAACGCAACAAACGGTCTTGATTGCCCATTAGATACTTTGCTAAGACCTTTGCAGCTTGCGTCTTACCGACACCAGTAGGTCCTATAAAAAGAAAGGAGCCTAGTGGCTTTTCTTTGTTTGTCAACTTAGCTTTTACAGTATGAACCAAATCCGTTAAACGCTCCACCGCCTTTGGTTGACCTACTAATCTATTCGCAAAGAAATTATATAGTTCCGTAGCGTCCGTCTCTGCATCTTGGTCAAATATTTCTTCACGATAACCACTAAAATTCTCAAATTCTTCACGCACTTCTGGCGCATCAATCGTTCGGAAAGAATATTTTGTAACAAGTTGCTCCATTAATTTCAAAAGCGAACCTGGTAAGGATTGATTTTTAAGAAAATTGCGTTGAATGGTGAATAAATGGCGAATTGCCATCATCGTAAAACGCGCGTTTTCTCGACGTTCTAAATAGCGGCGTTGCTTTAAAACAATCTTAGCAACCGTCTCTTCATCAGGTTCTTGCAGTCGGACAACTTGAAATAAATCCGCAAATCCACGGTCTTTTTCTTGGACAATTTTCCATTCTTCAGGCGTAGCCAAAAGGACTAATTGTAAACTGCGCTGCTCCAAATATGGCTTTAAAACACCTGCCAAATTCATCTTAGATTGCGCAGACTGACCAATACGTAGCAAAGCTACTGCATTGTCTATCAGCATCTTATCTGCTCGCTTTTCTTCTCCGATTGGATTTTGAAGATATTTTATGATAGTTTCAAAACGTCGTTCCCATTGACCAACAACACTCATACCTGAAATGACGCGCGAAGGGTCAATATGCCAAACGTGGTCATTATGAGACTCATCTGCATGATGTCCTTCTTCCAAATAATTGCGGACAGCTTGATGTACAATTGAATGTTTTCCAATGCCTGCATTACCAACTAAAACAAAAGGTGTATTCTCCTTTCCAAATAAGATATTTTGAACTTGGGCAGTGATTTCATCTCTAAAAAATGCCTGTCCTAAATCTGTTGGATATAAATGATTGAGTGCAAAACCCGTTTTTGCAACTTCCTCTGGACCAAAGAATTGTTCTGAACCACCAATCAATGCCATATGTCCAGATTCTTCACCATCATCAGCCCCAAAGGAACCATTTTCAATACTAATCGACAGTTCTATGCTACGCACAAATTCACGCTGTGGTACAATATAATCTTCCCAATCAAAATCAACTTCTTTGTCTCCTTGCAAATCTTTACACTGTTTCCGCACGACTGTCAAAACCTGTTCATATAAAGGCGTCCCGTCCTTTTTTGCAATAAACATATAATCGTCAAAGGCAGGTATAACTACGAACTGATTGCCTTGCATTTGAAAATGTGCAACACCGAAAGCGCCATCTATCAGAGTGCCGTTTAAAGTAAACTTGAGTTTAAATTGCTCATATTTAACCTCTGGATGAAAGGAAAACCATAATAAAGTATCCGCTTGTTCACGAGAGAACACATAACGAGAAAAATAAGAACGCAATTCACGCAAAAAGATAGTCTGCGCACGGTCATAGCGACGGTGTTGCGCAGAGGGATGTGGGAAAAACAAAGGTCTTACCTCGTAGTGGTATTCGTTTTCCCCTTCTTTGACTTGGCGATAAAGCGTTGGTATTTTTAGTTTGGCTTGTGGCAAATTTTACTTTAAGATTTTAGATTTTAAATATTAGATTACTAATGGATGTTACGCGGCAATTTAGTAACGACAAAACAATAAGTCCGTCATCTGGACAGGTCAAATTTTCCTCATTTTTCACTTCAAATCACTCAAAGTATCAACAATTATCGTGCTTTGAAGCCAAAACTAGCCTGTCCCGAGGCAATCGGGAAGAAAAATTATACACTGTCCAACTTGACTGACTTATTATTTCGTCGTTACTTAGAATTAAATCTTTAATCCTATTTTTTCTCCTAAGCAATTGAAAAACTGTCTATTATCCAGCAGGTGTCGAAAAATAAGCAATTTTTATTTTTATCACCGTGCCGCAGGCTCACCTTTACCTTTTTGCCACAGGCAAAATTGTAACGTGAAGGTGATAAAAATGAAAATGTGCGTTTTCGACTGTTTTTTGTTTCTTTTTTTCGAAAAAAGAAAAGAATAAAAGGAAGGTCAAAACTGCATCTTTAATAAAATAGTGCATAACATCAGTTATTAAGTAAGCATTTCAAAATGCGCCTAAAGGTAGCTTTTTCAGTAGAAAATAAAAAACGCGTATCTCGTTTCCGAAATACGCGTTTTTAAATAGATTTATGGGTATTAAAACAATCGATACCCTACCATTAATTTCATATAGATATTACGTGGATTTGGAAAATCAGCAGACTCTTCCTCAAAAAGTTTAGTCATGGCATAGTTAAACTGTAGATTTGCGCTAACTTTTCTTGAAATATTGTACTTCATTCCAGCCAAAAGTGCGTGGTCATTTTTTGCTATTAAATCAGACTCATCCCATTCTTGTCCTCGCAGATTGATAATAAGAAGTTTGATATCAGCTGTACCATTAAATTGGGCTTTTTGGAGACGAGAATATTGATATCCTGCCGAAAATGCCCATTTTCTATTAGCCTGATAAGTTAAAAATAAAGGGACATCCAAATAAGTATTAGAAAATTGACCTTCAATTTCTCCATTAATATTTACATTAAGCTCAAGTGGGAAATTGTCGCCTAAGACCTGCTTTGCTATATCAAATTTTCCCTCCATTGGTCCTGAGAAAGTGGCACCTTTTGTAGATAAAAGCAAACCAGATGAAAAAGATATTTTCTCATCTAACATTAATTCAGAAATAAAGCCGACTGCAATTTTAGCACCTGGAGCACCAGTTGTTCCTGATGGGGAGCTACCTACATCATCAGGAATGGGCGCTCCAATATTTAAGCCCAATACGCCTTCGATGTGAAAACGACTTAAGTCTTTTTGAGAATAGCCAACAATAGGTAAAAGTAATAGTAAAGTGTAAAGTACTGATTTCATAATTTCAATTTCAAAATGATTGGAATAGGGATTTTATCTCAAAATTTGTGCGTTTATTATAAAATAAGTTCATTGATAAAATACAAAAAGCCAGACAACCAAAGTTGCCTGACTTCTCGAGGGGTTAGTGCTTCGATTTTTGGAACGGGGGATTTTTTAATGTCTTCTCCAATAAATCCGTCGTATGAGGAGTGTAGTAGTAGTAATTCTCCTAGTAAGTATGATATTTAAAAGCTGCCCCCAACCTAAGTCGGGGGCAGACCACACACTATGAGAACACCCAAAAGTGTTTCCAGAAACTGAGGCTGCTTGACCTTCCACTATTCTTCCTTCCCTTTCTGGTCAGCAGCGACTTAAGAAAACAATGTGTTTGTTTGTTGAATTGTTCCTTTTAGTTGAAAATAATTTCAAATATTATTTTTATTTAATATGTCTGACTTTTCAGACTACCAAACTTGAGTGAGGTCACATTCTAAGCCTTATGACTCGCAAGTGTGGAAAAATTACCTCCCGACCGCAGTCGGGAGGCAGTACCACACACTATGAGAACACCCAATTATTCGTGTAGGCTTATTGTTCTATAAGTGGAAAAAATCCGCCCCGATTTTTCACGGGGCGGCATTTAGCACACACTATATGAGAACACCCAATTTATTCGTGGTGGGAAGTAATCAGTGTGTAAAAAGCTGTCCCGCCCTTTGGCGGGACAGTATTAGCACACACTATGAGAACACCCAATTATTCTTTGTAGGCTTATTGTTCTAAAGCGGGAAAAAATCCGCCCCGATTTTTCACGGGGCGGCATTTAGCACACACTATATGAG
>CAZQTE010000140.1:0-4498 GCA_964595615.1 uncultured Saprospiraceae bacterium | reverse complement strand
AACACCCAATTTATTCGTGCTGGGAAGTAATCAGTGTGTAAAAAGCTGTCCCGCCCTTTGACGGGACAGTATTAGCACACACTATGAGAACACCCAATTATTCTTTGCAGGCTTATTCTTCTAAGTGGAAAAAATCCGCCCCGATTTTTCACGGGACGGCATTTAGCACACACTATATGAGAACACCCAATTTTCTTTTATGACCGTCTGGTTCAAATTATTTCGCATACCTCTCTCCTCGTCTCTAAGCTTCTTCAACTCTGAGTGATTTGCGCGAAACCTAGCCTAAAGCACGTTTGCTTTAAGTTGTTTCGTTTTCTTTTTCCTAACTTATTTCGTTAATTCTTATGGACTATAAAATGTATCGGATTTTCTTTTCTATTCTTTCTCCGCCATTTCTTTTGCAATCAAGGAAAGTAAATTTGTTTTCTATACTTTGTATTTTGGTTTGTTATGTATAGCGAAATTTCGCTGTGTAACTTCGTAAATTCGGTATTAGGACGCAGAGATTTTTGAGAATGCACAAAGAAATTCATTAAGAGAATCTTAATAATTTTAAATTTAGTTAAATTTAAATCTGTAATAGATTAATAAACAATTAGTTGAATTCAAAAAAGCACAATAATTTTTCTTCAAAAAAATTAAATAATTTTGTGTGCACTCTCATTTTTCTTAATAAACTTAATAATTATTGCGTTTATTGCATCCAAAAAGTCGGGTTTAGAACAATTTAATGTGGATTATTAATTATGCTCCATGAAGAAAACGGTGGGTTAGATTATTTCTGAACTTATGCAATAAAAAGGAGTTAGGAGTCAGGCTGCCTTAACTTCCTTTGTGCATTTTTATATACAGCATAAGCACGCTCATATTTTCCTAAGGAACGCGTCAAAAATAAATTGACATTCTTGACAAGACCTTTTGCTCCTCATTTGCACTTTAAAAAGCCTTATGTAGCTCGGCTATAAGCGGTTTTTAAAGCCCAAATGAGAACCAAAATTTCTTTCCCAAGAATGTAAATCTATTTCTGTCGCATTCCTAATCAACTTTTTACCTTATCTTAGCGCATAGAAAATACACGCATTTATTCGTTACTATTTTGCAAAAGCAATAACATAATAACCAATAATTAATAACCAGCAATTTGATTTCAGAAAAAAGCAAACAGTTAATAATAGATACTGCACAGGTCGAAGACATTGTGGGAGATTTCGTAACGCTCACACGTAAGGGTGCGAATTTGTCTGGTCTGTGTCCATTTCATAATGAAAAGACACCTTCTTTTAATGTAAATCCTACACGTAATATCTATAAATGTTTTGGCTGTGGTGAAGGGGGCGACCCTATCAAGTTTTTGATGGAATATGAGCAAATGAGTTTTCCTGAGGCTTTGCGTTATATCGCTAAGAAGTATGGAATTGAAATTGAAGAAACAGAAACTTCACAAGAAGCGATACAGGAACGCCAATTAGTCGATAGTTTACATATCATTACAGAATACGCAAAGGATTATTACCAAAAGCAGATGTTTGAAACTGATGCAGGTAAAAGTGTGGGATTGAGTTACTTTAAGTCCAGGGGCTTTAGGGAAGAAACGATTAAGAAATGGGGATTGGGGATTACACCAGCTAAAAAAGACGGTTTTACTAAACAAGCAACGGATGACGGGTACAATATAGAATTGTTGCGGAAGTTAGGTTTGACAAATAAGTATGATAGTGATTTTTTCCGTGAGCGCGTCATGTTTACGATTAGGAGTTTGTCGGGTAAGGTTATCGCTTATGCTGGACGAACGCTGTCTAAAGATAAGAAAATACCTAAGTATATAAACTCTCCAGAAACGGAGATTTATGTCAAAAACAAAGTTCTCTTTGGGATACATTTTGCCAGAAAGACCATACGTGACGAGGATGAATGTATTATTGTTGAAGGTTATACGGATGTAATTTCACTTCATCAGTCGGGAATAGAAAATGTTGTTGCAAGTAGTGGTACCTCATTGACAGTTGGGCAGATTAATCTGATAAAACGCTACACTCCTAACATTAAAATCCTATATGATGGAGATGCAGCAGGTATTAAAGCGGCCTTGCGTGGTTTGGATTTGGTATTAGAACAAGATATGAATGTCAAGGTTGTTCTCTTGCCGGACGGCGAAGACCCTGATAGCTATATGCAAAAAGTTGGTCGTGCAGAATTCAAGAAATATGCAGACGAACAAGCGAAGGATTTTATTCTCTTCAAAACTGATTTACTCTTAAAGGAAGTTGGAAATGACCCTGTAAAACGGGCTGGTTTGGTGAAGGATATAGTAGGTAGCATTGCTCGTATTCCTGATGCGATAAAGCGTTCTCTCTACACCAAGGAGTGTTCTAAAGTCATGGATTTGGATGAAGCTATATTGATTACGGAAGTCAATAAAGCAGTTATAGAACAAGCTAAAATCCGTCAAAAAGAAGCAGAAAGAGAAAAACGTCGTCGCCAAAATCAGAGTCGTCCTAATAGCGGTGGTTCTTATCAACAAGGAGGCAGTTTGCCTGCTCACTATCCTCCAATGCCAGGGGAAGCGGATATGAGTGGACCTCCACCTGATATTGGCTGGCCAGGCGAGGAATCTTTTTCTGGTGAAGGACAAGGGCAAGAAATGCCTCCTGAGCAAATTGAAGATGTTACTGAAAGACGGACACGTGGGGATGCTTTTCAAGAAAAAGACATTGCTCGAATTATCGTTACATTAGGAGATAAGGTTTTTGATAAAGAGACAAACACTACGGTAGCACAGTATATCTTGACCGAAATACAAGAGGTTTTAGAGCATTTCGACCATCCTCTTTATGAAAAAATAGCACGGACTACTTTAGAAATGTTGGTAAAGAAAAAACCAATCACTGACAAGACTTTTACAGCTCATGAAGATGCAGAAATTCAAGAGTTTACCATTAATTGTTTTTCGCCTGTCTATGGTGAACTGAGTCCTGGTTGGGAAGAACGCGGCGTTATCCTGAATACACAAAAAATGCCTGAGTTAAATTTCACGCGCGATAGCTTAGAGGGTTTACAACGCTTTAAATTGAAAAAAGTCATTCGCATGTGTAATCAGAATCAAGAACGCATGAAGGCATTGGAGAAAGACGATATCGACCAACTAATGACATTGATGCGCGTGCAAATGAAGCTGAATGAAATGCGTGACGCTTTGGCTAAGGAGACAAATACAGTTGTCTTTAAGTAGCTTGGTTATTGGTTATTGACTTAATAACCAATAACATAATAACGGTTCTTTATGATTTTGGTTGGTAAACCACAGGACGCTACTCAAAAGGTGACTCAAAGTCACCTTTTGAGTAACTAATGTCAAACTTTACCAACCGATTTCATAAAGAACCATAATAACTAATATTCCAATCCAATTTCCCCTCTCACTTCATCCAAAGTTCGCATTAAATTTTCACTGAAAGCAAAAGAAACAATAGGACTTTCTTTCATCCCTTTCTGTATACATTCCATGACGTGCTCTATTTCAAACTTATAGCCTTTTGCACCATTAAAGTCGAACTGATAGGAGCGCTTTTCTCCATTATTAAACTCAATAGAAAAGTTATTGGACTCATGCCATCGCGAAGCTAATTTCATCGTACCTTTTGTACCATGAATGAAGGCAACAGTTTCCGTTTTATTACGAATAGTAGCATGTAGAAGAGCGAATTTGGCATTTGGATAGGATAAATTAACAGCAGTTTCTTCATCGACGCCTGTTACGCCGAGATAGGCAGTTGCCTGCATTTTTACATGTTGACCTAATAAGATTTGCGCCAAGAGGATTGGGTAAATGCCAATATCTAAAAGTACGCCACCTCCCATTTTTCGATTATATAGGCGGCTATTGGGGTCAACAGGGCTAATGAAACCAAAGTCCGCTTTGACTGTCAACACCTCTCCTATTTCGCCTGCTTCAATTAATTCCATTGCTTTTTTAAAAGAAGGCAAAAAACGTGTCCAAATGGCTTCCATGAGGAAGGTTTTATTCTTTTTCGCGGCGGCAATCATTCTTGCAACTTCTTCGCTATTCATCGCAAGAGGCTTTTCACACAGAACAGGAATTTCCGCATTTAAACACATAATTGTTGGTTCACAATGCTGAGGATGACGCGTGGCGATATAGACAGCATCTACTCCTGCGGTTAAAATAGCCTCGTAAGAATCAAAGGCATGTTTTGCCCTATTCTTTTTTGCAAAATCATCTGCTCTTTGTTGGGAACGAGAGGCAACTGCGTGCAATTCAACATGTGGCAATAATGCCAAATCGTGTGCAAATTTCTGAGCTATTCTTCCTGCACCTATGATTCCCCAGCGAAACTTTCTTTGTGTCATTTTCTTTAATTTTTATTTCCTTACATTAGTAACGACAAAACAATAAGTCCGTCATCTGGACAGGTCAAATTTTCCTCAATCCACCCGTCCGCAAGCGGTTCACTACGTTAAAATGATTTACTAAATC
>CAZQTE010000139.1:0-12377 GCA_964595615.1 uncultured Saprospiraceae bacterium | reverse complement strand
ATGAAATATGAAATATGAAATATGAAATATGAAATATGAAATATGAAAACTACTGGCTTTATTTGAATTACCGAAATTCTAATAACAAAAAAGTTTACAAGTCCCGTCCAAGTCAGAGCAGTCGTACTTCGTAATTTCGTACTTCGTACTTCATTCCACTTCTTCCATGCTTTGCATTTCGTATAGTTCGGCGTAGTATCCGCCTTTTTCGATTAGTTCTTCATGTGTTCCTGTGGCGGAGATGACACCGTCTTCTAAGACGATTATTTTATCGAAATCTAAGAGAGAATAGACACGATGCGTGATTATTATTGCCGTTTTATCTGCTAATGTGCTGTCTAAATAGCTCAAAATCCGCTTTTCGGTTTTGGTATCTACGGCAGAAAGGCTGTCATCTAAAATGACGATATCTGGTTCTTTTATTAAGGCGCGTGCTATCGAAACGCGTTGCTTTTGCCCTCCTGAAAGGGTCACGCCGCGCTCCCCTACTAAGGTATCGAATCCTTCGCTGAGACCTTTTATGTCTTCGTAAACAGAGGCGTATTTTGTGAATTGCTCGATTTGTTCTTGAGTCGCATTTGGCTGTCCGAATGCTACATTTTTGGCAATGGTATCGGAGTATAAAAAGACGTCTTGTGGGACGTAGCCGATGCGTTTGCGGAGCTGGTTGAGGTCACGGTCTTGGACTTTTATACCGTCTACTTTTACAGTTCCTGACGTTGGGTCATACATGCGGATTAGCAGGTCGGCAATAGTCGTTTTACCTGAACCTGTTCGACCGATAATTGCCATTTTTTGTCCTGCTTTCAAGTCAAAACTCACACTTTTTAAAGCTTCTATACCTGTATCTGGATAGACAAAATTGACATTTGAAAACTCAATATCTCCACGCAGTTTTTCTGTTTCCGCCACACCTTCTGGACTACTAATCGTCGGAACTCTATCCAAAAATTCGTTGATACGCTTTTGAGAAGCAGCAGCTTGTTGGATGACGGAAGTTACCCAGCCAATCGCTGTTGCAGGCCAAGTTAACATGCTAACGTAGATGACAAATTCTGCAATATTTCCTGCGGTAATCTGACCACTCACTACTTGCAATCCTCCGACATAAACCGTCACAATCGTACTCACTCCAATCAACAAAATCATAATTGGATGAAAAAGAGCCTCCACACGCGCCAGATTCAATGCCTTTTGTTTATAATCCTCACTTTCTGTGGCGAAATGACTACCGACAAATTTCTCTTGCACATAACTTTTAATCACTCGAATACCACTGTAGGATTCTTGCGCGGTACTATTTAGAGAGGCTAATTGCTCTTGTATTTTTGTCGAACGCTTGTTTATCATTCGACTCACATAGTAAATGGAAATCGCTAAAATCGGAAGGGGTGCTAAGCTATAAAATGTCAATTCTGGACTCACTTGTAACATCGAGTAAATCACAAAAATGAATAAAGAAATCAAGTTAATTCCATACAAAAGCGCAGGACCAAGGTACATTCTGACTTTAGAAACATCTTCCGTGATGCGCGACATGAGGTCACCTGTATTGTTTCTTTTGTAAAAGGCGAGGTCTAATTTTTCGTATTGGTCAAAAATGGCTTTCCGTAAATCATACTCAATCAAACGTGACATCACAATAATGGTCTGACGCATGAAATACATGAACAAACCCATTAAAAATGCCAAAACAAGCACTAAAACGCCAAAAAGTAAAAGGATTTTGCCCAACTGTGCGAAAAAATCCGCTTGCATTTCAAAGCCATCATATAAGCGGTACAATTGCACATTTTCGATAACTAAGTCCAGCGCTTCCCGTATCAACTGCGGCTGTAAAACCCGAAAATAGTTAGAGCCTGCCACGAAAATAATCCCCAAAAAGAAGTGCTTTGAGTATTTGAGGAAATATTTATTTAGCGCGGCGAGATGCTTCATATTTTTTTAGTTGGTGGTTGGTGGTTGATAGTTGTTAGGCTGCCTTTGCTTAGATGTTGTGCGTTGATGTTATAGTAGCTTATATAACTTTTTAGAATGGCTTTTGTTTTGATTTTTGGAATTAAGTGCGTGACATTATTTATGTGAGTAAATTTGAGAGAGAAATTTTTTCATTAGTTTTCTTTTAAAAATCGTTGCATGCCGTGTGCCGATGCTTTGCTCGGCGGTCTGCATCACGTAACTATTTTTAAGAGGAAAATAAGGGAAAAAGATCCTCTCAAAATACTCAGATAAATAGTGTCACGCACTTACATATTCTCGAATGGGCTGAAATAAAATTGGTCTACATAATCTCTAAAATTGGAAAATTGTAGTAGCAATAATTCTAAGATAAAAATTGCGCCGCCAATATAGAGGATTAATTTTCCAATTTTACGCGTTGGCGCGTCATAGACGAAGTATTTTTGTCCGACCATATCTGTCGCTTTGCCGAATGCATAATAATAAGCCATTCCAATACCTGCAATGAGTAAAAATAGGTTTAGTATCAAACCAAAGGCGATACCAAAAGCGTATAAAGCCATGCTTGCACGATTACCGTGTTGTCCTTTTCGAATTTCCTTCAGGCGTGCTTGTTTCTTTGCTTTTATCTCCTCCGTTGACATTTCGACTCCCCTTTCACGTAAGATAATACGCGCAATTGCGGCATCCTCAGGTGTCCAATCTTCTGGCTTTTCAAAAATAACTTTCAATTCTTCTATTTCAAAATCATTCAAATAATGGTCAGCATAATCTGCATATTCGCCACTTGCGATTTCATAAGCAATCAGCCCATTTACTTTTTGAAAATCCTCATTTCTTATCTTTAAAACAGCTTTTGGTATGAAACCGTTCCCAACTATTGCCTTATCTATTACCGTGTCTGAAGTTTCTAAAGAATGCTCAATATTATTTGCCTTTAGCATCGATGCGAAGGCATTGGCTTCTTCTAAATTGAGGAAATCTCGGTAAAATTCAAAAGTGTTTTCTGTTTGCATTCAATAGTTTTGCTGCAAAAATATGGAAAATTGATAACTCTTCAGACGTCGGACACTTCATTCCAACAAAATCGACCCATTTAAAGGTTAAATACACAATTAAATAAAAGTAGTGTCTGACGTCTGGCTTAGGCTAAACCACAGACGTCAGACACTAATTTTGTTTGACTCCTATTTTTAATCTTTAATTTTCTGCTATTGTTTTATTGAAGTGTCCGACGTCTTCAGTTTTATTTTGCGAAAATTCGCTAATTAAAATTAACATTTACTTTCAAAAGTCATAAAAATTATCAAAATTAGCGAAAATTCGCTAATTAATCTATAAATCATCGCACTTAGTCGATTTCAGAAGTATCAATCGAACAATTCGAGGCTATCTTTGAAACAGCAAAACGCTACTCAAATCATTTTTTTAAACCTAAAATTAAAAAATCATGAGTTACATTTTTGAAAACAACAACACGAAGTCTTTTTACACAATGGCATGGATGTCATTAGCACTATCTGCGGCAGGAATGGTGATTGGTCTGATGTATTTACAGGCTGATATAGCGATGAAAGGCTTTTTGATTATGTCTTATTTATTCACCGTAACTTCTTGTTTTACAGTTGCAAAGGTGGTACGTGATAAACATGAGGCAGAGAAATTTATCAATAAATTTTCTGTTGCTAAAACAGAGAAATTCTTGAATGAGAACGGGAATACTTTGAAAGAATATTAAGATTTACGAAGTACGATTTACGACTGCTTTAACGAGTACAGCCTCGTACTTCGTAATTCGTAATTCGTACTTCATCACATCTCTGTCCCCACCATATTCCTCCGCGCATGTTTACGCCCACGCATGAACAAATACAGATTAAAGAACAAAACGACTCCCAAATAAATCGCAAAACCTCCTATTTTAGTACTTAGCGTCTCGACCAAGCCTTGGACATTAGCTGCACGATACATTTTTAAGGTGTATAATGCGAAACCAATATTGAGTAAGTAAAAACCAACTTCAAATAGTTTGTTAGTTGCCAAAGCTATCTCCTCTTGTCCATGAAAAATGTCTAACATGAAGCGTTCGCCACTTTTGAAAAGCGTCTTAGACACGTAATATGTCAATGCTAAAACAATCGGTAAATAGATGAAATATCCCGTTAAAATTAGATTTGCTTTTTCCATGATTACGGTGTTTTATGTACCAAGAAATTAAAATTAAATCCTTGACTATTAATGTTTTATGTTTCTAAATAATTGAATTTTATTCAAATAAGCATACAGTCTCAAACTTAAAATATTGACAAAATGCAAAACACCTAAAAGGATGAATAAACTCCCTGTTTGCTGTCCGATTGCCTCTATCAAATCCGATAAGTTCATAATCTTCTGCCAATTCGATAAAGTGAAAAGGACATAACCAATATTCACTAAATAATAACCAGCCAATAAACCATTATTGATAAAATCGCCAAATGCCTCATCAGAAATAACTCTCAAAACAAAGTATCTGCCATTGCGATGCAATACCCTACCGACATAACCGATAGTGAATATCGAAATGAGCGCGTAAATGCCGTATGCAATGAGATTGTAGGTCATGTTTTTTAAGATGTTAGATATTGGATTTTAGATGTTAGACTTTTACTAAGTAACGCTAAAAAATAACTCCGCCACTTGGACAGGTCAAATTTTCCTCATTTTTCACTTGAAATCAATCAAAGTATTAACAATTATCAATCTTTCAAGCCAAAACTGAGAAAAATTATTCCCGATAGCTATCGGGACCAACTTGTCGGACTTATTCTTTCACCGTTACTAATCATTAAAACCTTTCTAATTACAATACAAAGGTAAGATAAATTTTCATAACTTTCAATAATTATTGAAAGTTATGAAAATGATTATTGTCTTTTTCTTAAAAAATACAAAAAGGTCTCTTCGTAGTAACGAAGAGACCCTAACATTTACTCAAATAAATGTATCAAAACAAAACGTTCTTATAATGCAGTAAGAGACATTGTTAGATTTTGCTACAAAATATTGCAGTCCGTGTCGAATACTTGCTTTTGAAATCCGACACGGCTGCAACAATTTTCTTAGTTTTTCACAATCTGTGAAGACGTACCGGTTTTGCTAACGGCTAATGAATAGATAACCAAACCGAAACCAATTTTGTTTATCGCATCACCGATGTTGTAAGACAAGTCTAAAAATTCACTTGACAACACACCGTCTAACCAACCGCCAGGAATAGTCATGTAACCAATCGGGTAAATCGCCCAACCTACCAACAAGAACCACCCTAATGCACGGATAGCTTTTTGCAACCGTGGGTCATTTGAATTACTTGCCAATTTAGAAGCTGAACCTAACCATACTTCGTACACGATACCTACGTAACCGATAGTTGAGATGAACCCCCACAAAACACTCTGATCGCGGAACACTGTTTCTCCTAAAAATCCTGCAACTAACATCCATACCGAGTAGAAAATCATTTTCCACAAGAGGCTTGATTTTGCGCCAACTGCGCGGAGGATTAAGTAAAATTCTACACACATTAAGGGGACAGTCAGTAACCAATCAATGTATCTAAATTCGGTCGGAGAAGTTCCCGTTTCCGCCCAAAAATCACGCATATAAAAGTAGTGAACAGCAGCAATAAAAGTAATCAAACCAGCAATAAGCATGGAGTCACGCCATTTACCTTCTACATTAAAATATTGCATAAAGAAGAAAACTGTAGCTGCCATCATAGCCATTGAACCCAAGAAAAAGGTAAAACCTACATAATCTCCTGATTTTAGTGACGCCAAAAACATTGGCTCAAATTGTGTTAAAAATTCCATTTTTTTCGTTTTTAATTGATTTTAAAAAATCAGTCTTAGTAATGTTATATTAATGTTTCCTCATCACGTATTTTACCCAGAGATAAAAGATTAACAAGGAAGATTCTTTAAATCGCATGCACTTGATGCGATAGGACTTTATTTTTTGGTGGACT
Source organism: uncultured Saprospiraceae bacterium (assembly GCA_964595615.1). Lineage (GTDB taxonomy): Bacteria > Bacteroidota > Bacteroidia > Chitinophagales > Saprospiraceae > JAHDCG01. The sequence goes on along the minus strand of CAZQTE010000139.1, from coordinate 6,409 downwards.
CGACTTATCTTTTTTCTTTAGTTTTTCTTCTAAAAATGAGTCCATGAGCAAACTATGCGGTAGCGTCACAATTGATATTAGAATAAAAAACTGACTAATCCAGACATCCGACAGCAGGGCTGCAGGTGATAGCCAAGTAAACAGTCCGATACTCCCAAAAGCCAAAAGTGTGAAGGGAATAACTTGTTGTAAATATTTTTTAAAGCCATAATCTGGCTGCACTATTTTTAACTGTACAATCTGATCTTTGACAGAATCCAAAGAGTGCCAAAAAACAAAGTAAATTGCAAATCCAAGTAACAATGATGTAGAGTAAAAAAGTCCCGAGAGCAAGAGGAGAATTCCCCACTCTTCCAGTAGTTTGGATTTTGAAATTATATTCTTTGCCAATAAAATGAGCGTCTGTATCATCACACAACTTATACAGAAAATAGGCATAAAAATATGATAATCAACACTTAACAAAATTTCACTACCAATTAAACTTTCAATAATTGGAGCAGTTTCTGTATAATTCCAAAGCAACGGTGTCGCCAAAACGAAAGCTCCCCAAGAAATATACAACAGGCTTTTTTCGCCCTTTCTAGTCTGTAACTGATGCCATTGCGACTGTCCAAAATGATAGGCAGAAATTGCCAAAAATATCATCAAAGCAAGACCTGGCAAAGTCCACCACAAGAGCGCCAGCAAGCCCATAAACAAAAAATATCTCATAAAAAATCGTATCAACCAGCCTTCATTATAATCTTTTTGTACATGAAGAAAAAGAATATGATCTGTAGCACCATGAGGCACACCTAGCAGCAAAATCAAGCTAATAGCCAAACAGCTACCGTAAACTTCCACTACAGCAGGCAGCAAAAGTGCCACAAGAATGCATACAACAGTCAAGCACGAAACCCATATTTTAAGATTTGACAATGACATAAGAATACTATTTTTTCAAAGGAATTTTAGACCCTTGAAGTTATATTCCGCCTGACACACTCACGTCTTGTTTTGAGCCAAAACCTGAGGATAAACCACGGAAAGTTTGAGAATAAAAGGCGCGAACCTTATATTCCAACAGTAATGTTTTTGTAATTGAGCAAATTTTAAAATAGAGTAGCACAAAGTACGCCACTAGGAAAGCCTAATCCAAAGAAAACCATTTATTATTTCACTACTCTCCTTATTGCAAAATAATAATCTTATAAGCCTTCCTATTTTATTCTTTTGTTTTGATATGATAAAGAAACGTCAACTTTTAAATTTGGTTTTTGGAAAATTCAAGAAATTTTAACATTTTTTCAAAAAAATACGTAAACAATTGATTATCAATAATTTAAAAACAGATAAATTTTAAGTAATTTTTAACAAAATGTATTTTCAGGTCTTATTTTACGATTTCTGAGTATTTTTTAATTAATGATTTACCTTTGTACTCTTAAATAGCATATCCAAAATTAATGACAGATACGAAGCCAGAAAATACGCCACGTTTCACTTATTTCAAAGAGTCTATTGACGCTATTGAACTACCCGAGCGTTTCACTTTCCCATTTTATTATGACCCGCATCCGCTTTGTATTTTAGCTGCGCATCAATTGCAAGACTATTTAAAAACACAGACAGAATGGGAGCATAATTTTGGAATTAAAAACCCAGATTCAGAAGGTGCTGTGGGGAAAATGTTTGGGGTATTGGTAGTTAAAAATGAAGCGGGAGAACTGGGCTTTATATCCGCTTTTTCGGGTAAAATGCTGGATAAAGATAAACTGGGGAGATTTGTACCAGCGGTATTTGACACGGTGCCTGGGGGAGAATTTTATACAGAGGGCGAAAAGCATCTAAATGTCATGACCACAGAGATTGAACGTTTAGAAAACAACCCACAAATCGCTGTATTACAGGGACTTGTAAAAAAAGAAAAGGCAAGCGTTGCAGAACAATTAGCTGATTTAAAAGCAGAAACCAAAGCGGCAAAACGCGCCCGCAAAGCCCGTCGAAAAGAGGCAAAAGAAGTCCTTTCACCAGAAGAATATGCCGAATTAGAAAAAGAACTCGCACGCGAAAGTGTCACCAAAAAATACGTACTTAAAGACACAGAAAGACGGCTCAACGAAGGTCTTTTAGAGACAGAAAAAAGGTTAGCCATTTTAGAAGATGAAATCGCCGCATTGCGGGATAAACGACGCGCTACTTCCGTTGGATTACAACAGCAATTATTTCAGCATTACAAGTTTTTAAACATCGAAGGCAAACGAAAAGACTTGACGGATATTTTTCAGGGCATTCCTACGCCTTCGGGTGCGGGTGAATGTGCTGCGCCTAAACTTTTGCAGTATGCTTTTATGCATGGGTTGACACCAATTGCTATTGCAGAATTTTGGTGGGGAAAGCCGCCTGCTTCTGCTGTGCGCTATCATGGGCACTATTATCCTGCTTGTTCGGGGAAGTGTAAGCCGATTTTGTCGCACATGTTGGACGGTATGGAGGTCGATGAAAATCCGATGCTGACCAATCCTGCTTTGGGGAAGGAATTACCGACCATTTTTGAAGATGAGCATATTGTTGTCGTCAATAAGCCTGCGGAATTTCTCTCTGTTCCGGGGAAAAATATTCATGACTCGGTGCAGACTCGAATGTTGGCTAAATATCCTGATGCGACGGGTCCGATGATTGTTCATCGTTTGGATATGTCCACTTCGGGTATTTTATTATTGGCAAAAACGAAGGAAAATTACAAGATTTTGCAGCGTCAATTTATGCGTCGCCGTGTCAAAAAGCGTTATGTTGCTTGGTTAGAAGGTCTGGTGGAAGGTGAGTCGGGGACGATTGAATTTCCTTTGCGCGTGGACTTAGATGACCGCCCCAGACAGATTATTTGCTATGAACATGGTCGTCATGCGAAGACGGAATGGGAGGTGATTGAACGGACGGAAACACGGACGAAGGTTTATTTTTATCCTGTGACGGGACGGACGCATCAACTGCGGGTACATGCGGCGCATCCGCGAGGTTTGGGCTGTCCGATTGTTGGGGATGATTTGTATGGGGTGAAGGGGGAACGGTTGCATTTGCATGCGGAACGCTTGGAATTTGAGCATCCTGTTACTCGGGAGGTAGTGGTTATTGAGGTTGGGGCGGGGTTTTGATAGGTATAGATAAAACCCCCTAACCCCCATTTGGGGGAACTTTCGTTGAACATAAGTGAGTGGTAAATCTTGATATTCTTTCCTATTTTTTTGCTGGAGATAGTGTTATGTAAGGGTTTTGTGAAATTTCACTAACCTTACTTTGCATGTTAATTCTCTTTATTCTCCTTTAAGTTTGTTTAATTCTTGAAGAATTTTGCGAGTTACTTTTTCAATTTCATTGAGAATTTCCTGATTCGTAAAACGTATTTCTCTTATTCCCTCATCTTTAAGTATTTTCGTTCTTAAAGCATCATACTCTTCATTACCGTCTGCTTTGTGAATTTCACCGTCTATTTCAATTGACAATTTTGCACTATGACAATAAAAATCTAAGACAAATCGCCCAAAAGGATGCTGTTGTCTGAACTTAAAGCCTCCTAATCTTTTTGCTCTCAATTTCTCCCACAGCAATATTTCAGTTTTGGTTCGTTCCATTCGTAATCCCTTCGCAAATCTAAATTTTCGACTACTCGCACCTCCATACAAATTTCGTTTTCGGTCGCCGTTATCTTCCATATTTATAGTTTTGACTAACAAAGTAAACAACCACAATATAAAAAACAATACATTAACGAAAGACAAAACAAAAAATAATATCAAGAATTACCACTCACTGATGTTCAACGAAAGTTCCCCCAAATGGGGTTAGGGGTTTAAAATCACGCATAAATCCCCCCATACTTCCCCTCAATATAATCCATAAAATACTGAAAGTTCAACTCCTCCCCCGTCACACGCACACACAATTCATTCGCATCATACATCTTCCCATGCACATGGATTTTCTCGCGCAACCAAACCAACAATTTAGAAGTATCGCCAGCTTCGATATCTGCTTTTAGATTCGGAATATCTTTCTCTGCTTGTGCATAAAATTGCGCGGCATAAAAACTCCCCAAAGAGTAAGTCGGGAAGTAACCCAAACTACCATGCGCCCAGTGAATATCTTGCAGAATACCTTGATTGGCATCGGGTACATCAACACCTAAATATTCTTTGTATTTCGCATTCCAAACCTTGTCTAATCCTTTGGTTGAAATGCTGCCTTCTACCAATCCTTTCTCGATTTCATAACGAATCATGACATGGAAATGGTAGTGCAATTCGTCGGCTTCTGTTCGTATCAAATTTGGCTCGATGCGGTTGATACCTTTCCAAAAAGTCTTTAATCCAATCCCTTTTAATTGTTCTGGAAAACGCTTTTTTAAATCTGGATAATGTGCTTTCCAATACGATAAACTGCGCCCCACATTATTTTCCCAGAGGCGAGATTGAGACTCATGGATACCCAGTGAAATCGCGCGTCCTAATGGCAAACCATATTCTTCTGGCTTCAAACCTTGCTCATATAAAGCGTGTCCGCCCTCATGAATGCACGACCAAAGCATATTCGCCAAGTCATTTTCGTCCACCCGCGTCGTCACGCGCACATCCTCTGGCGAAAAGTTAATCGTGAATGGATGCGGTGAAACATCTTGTCTTCCTGCATCAAAATCATAGCCCATTTTTGCCAATAAATCCAAACCCAATTCCCACTGCTCGTCTTTGTCAAAATGCTGAAAAACGAAATCATTTGAAACTTGTTTTTTACTACGAATATCAGCGGCAAATTTGACTAATTTTGCTTTCACATCTGCGAAAAGTGTGTCCAATTGCGCAGAGGTATAGCCTGGTTCAAATTCATCCAAAAGTGCATCATAAGGATGTCCTTCGTAGCCAATAATCTCCGCCATTTCGCGCTTGATTTCAATCATTTTACCCAATGCTTCTTCGTATAGAGAGTAGTCATTAGCTTCACGCGCTTTTAACCAAGCATGATAAGTTTCAGAAGTAATCTGCGAGCTGCGCATCACAAATTCTTCGCTAAATTTAGAACTCCGCTCGTAATCTTTACGCGTCAAAGCAACATTTTTAGCTTCTCCAGCCGTCAAATCTTTCCCATTTTCATCCAAAGCTTTCAATATTTCCCCAAATCCTTTATCTGTGAAAATATTGTGCGCTATCCCTGCCAAAGTCGCCACTTGACGCGAACGAAATGCCGCGCCTTTTTTCGGTAAATTCACCTCTTTATCCCAACTCAATACGCCAATGCTGTATTCTACATCAGCTAATTTTTGCATATGGGATTTATAGTCGTTGTATGTCATTTTTTATTTTTTTTTGTTTGTGCCCGCCCCCTAACCCCCATTTGGGGGAACTTTTTTCAGGGCTAAGTTTTCGTTAAGTCTTAATTTTTTAGTCCTCGTTTGAAAAACTAAAATTGAGATTTAGCAGATAAATGGAATCAACGAAAGTTCCCCCAAATGGGGGTTAGGGGGTAAAATTGTAACGGTTATAAGAGTCACGCTCTCACCTCTCTCCTATCAAAAGTCGCCACAAAAAGCATTCCCCAACCAATGATAAAAAACACGCCACCAATAGGCGTTAATGGTCCTAAAAATTTCCAAGAGTCAATACCTAATACGTCTCGACAAGCCAAAAGATATAGAGAACCAGAAAATAAAAAGATGCCAATTAGGAAACTCCAACCCGCATATTTTAAAAATTTATCAGGTAAATATGCCCCTAAAATTGCCGTTATCGCCAAAGCAAATGTATGGTAATACTGATATTGCACGCCTGTCTTGAATATCGCAATGCGTTCGGGAGAAATAATCGCTTTTAGTCCATGTGCCGCAAAAGCACCAATAGCCACCGCCAAAAGACCAGATATCGCTGCAATCCGCAAAAGACGTAAATTAATTTGCATAATATTTAACTTTAAAATATGTTATCAACATAAAAATCCTTGTTTATCAACACTTTACGCAGTTATAAACATACGAATGTGAATAACATTTAATTTAAACTCATAAGTTTTTATTCTCTTCCAATTCTCAATTTCTATTTGGATTAGACTTAAAACAATCTTTCTCGCACAAGTTTACAAAGAACTAACAAAATTTTGATTGCTTCGGTCGAATTATACTGATATTTGTGGTTTGGAGGGGTCAGGAGAGAGGTGTCAGGTGTCAGGCTATTTTAACTTGTACACTTACTATTTGTACAAAATTTGTACAAGTTAGGGCTGCCTGACACCTAACTCCTAACTCCTAACTCCTAACTCCTAACTCCTAACTCCTAACTCCTAATTACAAATTACAAAACTCCACACATCTGCAAAATCGTCAACCAATAAAAAATATGATAAAGTACTCTTGTCTTTCATTTTCAGAGCTTTCAAGCCAGCA
>CAZQTE010000138.1:0-12426 GCA_964595615.1 uncultured Saprospiraceae bacterium | reverse complement strand
AAAGAAACACATGGCAGACAGGACATATTCATTTTATAATGAAATCTTGTTAAATAATGCCTAAATCATCTGCTTTTCACTTCACTATAAACGATTTCTCTTATTTACATCGTTATACCCTTAACAAAAACAATCCTTTGGCTAATTTTTAAAAAGGATATAGTAAAATCAGCTTCTTTGACAGTTTCGTAAAAAATTTGACAAAGAACATTAAAAATAATCAAATTGAAACAAACATTTTTCTTATTCGCCTGTGTTTTGAGCTTATTGTTATTAGGTTGTAATGCTCAAAAAATGACAACGAGTACCTCATCTTCTGCTGCTCCATATCAAGGCGTTTCCTTTATCGATAGTAATAGTTTGCAACCTCTTTTAGACCAAGCTAAAGCGGAAAATAAATTAATTTTTCTAGACTTCTATACTACTTGGTGCTTACCTTGTCGCGTCATGGATGAAGAAGTATTCAGCTTAGCTAGTACGGGCACAGCAATAGATAAGAATTTTATTAGCTATAAAATAGATGCAGAAAAAGGAAACGGACCAACCTTGGCTACAGTTTATAATGTTTACGCCTACCCTACTTTACTTTTTTTAGATGCAGATGGCAATGTGCTGAAACGTAAAGATGGTTCATTATCTAATTCTAAATTTTTGAACTTAGCTAAAAGTGCATTATCGCAAGGAATGTAAAATAAACCCTTCGTTGACATGGCAAAAAACATTGCAGCTATTGTCGCTCTTATTCTTGTTTTTGGACTAGGAATTTTTGCGGCAAAAAAATATTATCAATTCGGCGAGACTGTTGCGCAGCAAAATTCACAAGTTTTACTAGAACGAATGAAATCTGTAGCTAAAGTCATTGCTGTAGAAGGTTATTTCTCTGAAATTTATACGCACGAGGATTACTATAACTTTGACCTTTCTCCATTTAGAAAGAAGGCATTATTACGTGTAAAAGCAAAAGTGAGTGTTGGATATGACTTGGAAAATATGAAAATTGAAGCTAATGACCTGACTAAAATTATTAGCATCAGCAATGTTCCTGATCCAGGAATTTTATCAATAGACCATGACGTTGATTACTATGATATACAAGAAGGAACTTTTAATTCCTTTACAGAACAAGAATTGACAGACCTAAATCGTCGCGCTAAAAAATTTATTGAAGAGAAAGCTAAATCAGATGAATTAGGTTTATTACCCGCAGCAGAAGAGCAAAAATTGAAGATGTTGGAGAGTTTAAAAATGATTGCAAATACAGCTGGCTACGAAGTGAGAGAGTTAACTGTTTATGAGGAAAATACTATCAAAAATTAATGAAGCATATCTCCTATCAAGAATTAAAAAAGTGGAAAGAGTCTAATAAAGATTTTCAATTAATCGATGTGCGGGAACCAAATGAGTCTGCAGCTTATAGTATTGGCGGGGAGTTAATTCCTTTAGCTTCACTCATTCGTAATCCTGCTAAAATTGACATTTCCAAGCCTGTAGTGATTTATTGTAAACGAGGTATTCGTTCGCAATTGGCAATACAACGATTATCTTCTCGTTTGCCGCAGGTTGATTTTTATAACTTGACGAATGGGATATATGCCTTGTTTCATGCTTAAAATTGTATGAAAGTGACAGAAAAAATAAAGCCTGCCTTGAAAATTTTTCAAAGCAGGCTTTATTTTTACAACCAAATAATCGGCATCGTCTCTGCGGTCAATGTCACTCCATTTTCCTTAACAATCTCTATTGTTAAAGTGTGTGTAGAGTCCACTGTAGGAGGCGTATCAATGAAGACTCGCACACCCTCGCTATAAACTGAAAATAGCGAATTTTTATCTTCTAGATTTGATAGTAAATCTTCTTCTCCTGTGCTTGGATTTTGAACTTTCACTATATCTGTTAATAAGTCACCTGCACTAATTTCTTCAGAGTAATCGGCATCACTAAATACGCGAATATCTGTCACTGGAAATTTCAGTCCACTATTTCCTTCTCCGATACAACTACACGCAAAGGCAGAATTAATAAACCATGGGCGACGACAAGTAGGAATTTCTGTCTGGACTAAAAATTCTACATCTTCTAAAATTATATCTATACTCGCTCTATGTCCACTAGGAATAGTATTTTGTTCAACATCTATGCTATGACGTCGTACCTCAAGGCTTGTAGATTGAAAGTCAAAAAAGTGCTTAGTAATCTCTGGGCAATTACAGTGAGATCCGTGACAAGCGTCTACGAGTATCAAAAATGCTCCTAAACAAAAGATAAGTCCTACTTTTTTAAAAAATGATTTTTGCATGTTTCTTTTTTTTAGTTAGTCGGTCAAAAAGGTGGATACTCACAAGGTGACTTCGAGTCACCTTGTGAGTAAAAGTTATGCATCAGTCTTTTTCACCCACTACCTCTTCTTTTATTGATTAGATAATAAGAGAGACGTCTTCTTCTACTTCAAAGGTTGGGTAGACAGCTCAAATTTCATCTAGAGATAGCTTCATGTATAATTGTTCTAAAAGCATAACGCCTATAAACGACGACAGGCTGCCTGAATAATCAGACAGCCTGTCGTAAAAAATGTAAAATTCTGCTGTTTTTTGACCTTTTTAAAGTCTAAACTTCATTTCAATAGTAGAACCATTATTCATAAAATTGATATCATCTGATAATGCGCGCATTAAGAATATTCCGCGACCACCGTCTTTTTCGATATTTTCGGGAGCAAGGGGGTCAGGTAGATTATCATAATCAAATCCTGTTCCTTCATCCGAAACAAGTAAGGTGAGGTCGTTTTTCTTCTTTTTTATATCAACTTTAACTTGCTTGTCTTCTTCACAACAATTTCCGTGACGGATTGCGTTATTGACGGCTTCGGTTAAGCTGACTAAAATATTGCCGAAAGTATCCTGATTGATGTCAATGTTTTCTGTAGCTTTTTCTACAAATGGCTGTACTGCTGCAACGTTGTTCAAATTAGAATTCAATAGTAGCATATAAAGTTACCCGTTTTTTTGAAAAGTTAACAAAAAATAATTGTACAAAAGGGTTGATTTAATCTAAATCTCAAAAAAAACTTTATTCATTGCACAAGTGCAAATCCTAAATTTTCTTTATCGGTTCAGGAATGTGTTAGGAACGACTAAAACTTATCGTCCTCATTCTGAGTCTTTCTGTTCAAGGGATGCTAAGATTGTATAGTTTTTGATTTAATGAGAATACATTTATTCTTTCAAACCGACTCGCAATATAGGGGTTTTTACGCTTAGTGTCAAGGCCACATTAAGTTAATATAAACAAATAAGCATAAAAGACACGATTTATCGTCGATTCGAAGACCTATTACCGCCATTACTCTTACGATTTCCGCCACTGTTACGTCTATTTCCGCCACCGCCTTTGCGATTTCCTCCTCCTCCTCGTCTATTCCCGCCACCACGTCCACCTCGGCCTCCGCGTCTTCCATCATCATCTCCAGGTGCTGGTATTGCGTCTGCCAAAAAGTCAGGGAGTGCTTTTCTTTCTACTCGTTGTTCAATCAAATCTTCAATCTGTTTGAATTTTCTACGGTCTGCCCAGCTCACAAATGTCAATGCTATACCGTCAGCATTCGCACGTGCTGTACGCCCTACACGGTGAACATAATCAGCTGCATCTCCTGGGACATCATTATTAATGACAAGTTTGATATTTTTCACATCAATACCACGGGACAAAATGTCTGTCGCTACTAAGATAGGAATTGTTCCGTTTTTGTAGTCGCGAATCATTTGCTCTCGCTGCTCTTGACCTAAATCAGAGTGAATTTCACCTGCATTTAAGCCCCCACTTTTTAAGACTTGCGTGATTTTTTTCACCTTTGACTTCGTCGTAGAGAAAATCAAAATGCGTTCGTCTTTCTCTTCTCTTGATGTCAACAAGTGCTTTAACAAATAGGGTTTTGCATCATCTTTCACTTCGTAAACCGCCTGCGTTACGTTCGCAGCAGGTTTAGCAAGCGATAAGCTAATTTCTTTTGGTTGATTTAATATCTCCTTTGCAAAACGACGTATCTTAGGTGCCATTGTTGCCGAAAACATAAGTGTCTGGCGTTGCTTTGGCATGTAGCTGATGATTTTTTTCAAGTCATCAATGAATCCCATGTCCAACATTCTATCCGCTTCGTCAAGGATTAAACTGTGGAGTTTATCCATTTTTACGTAACCCATATTGAGGTGCGCAATTAAGCGACCTGGAGTTGCTACTACGACATTTGCACCAGAAGAAAGTGCTTTCTTTTCTTGAGCGAACGCCTTACCGTCGCGGCCGCCGTAAACTGAGATGGAACTGATTTTTGTAAAGTAGGAGAAACCTACTAGTTGTTGGTCTATCTGCACTGCTAACTCACGTGTTGGCACCAAAATAACTGTATCTATACTTGGGGTCGTGAGCGTGCTAATTGCATCAATTGTTGGCAATAAAAAGGCAGCTGTTTTACCTGTTCCTGTTTGTGCACAGGCAATTAAATCGTCGCCATCCATAATGACAGGAATGGCTTGTTCTTGTATTGGAGTCGCTTTTGTAAATCCCATTGCATCTAATCCATCGAGCAATTCGTAGCTGAGTCCTAATTCTTCAAATGTCAAATCTTAATATTTTGGCGAATTATCGGGGCAAAATTTCTTTCGTCTTGTCCGTGAGCTTTTCTTTTCATGTCGCTCTTTCTAATTCTTAGTTATCATCTCATGCGGGATGAAATAAATTGGATAATTGACTTCAATTATCGACCCGCATTTTTGCATGACAACGCGGATATTTTGAGTTTGGTGAGGAGAAGTTTTCTTCCTCTAACTAATATACGTTTGTATTAGTCCTTTTGTTTTAGGGGTATTTTTTTGCAAAAGTACGATAATTCAATGAGAATTGCTGATTGGCTATTATCACACAAAATTTGAGGGAATATTTATCAAAAAATCCCGAACCTTCTACTTGAAGATTCGGGATAATTCTATTTACAAAATTTGGAATTCAACATTCTACCATAATGAGTAATAAATCATCGCTAAAACAATACATACTGCTATTGATGAAATATTGAAAACGCTTTCCGTTTTGAAAAGTGAGGTCTCTAATTGAATAGCTTTTGCATCGTCTTCCTTATTTTCAGTAAATAATAATGCAAAGACAATTGCTGCTAAACCTAAGATTAAGATACCGAATACATTACTTGTTTCAATATCTCCAACTAGGATACGAACACCCGCAGGTACAGAGATTAAACAGATTGACAAACATAATCCAACAAGAAATGGTACATCGCTTGCGCGTTTTGCTTCACGTTGTTTGTTTTCAAGAATAGAAACAATAACTATCAATCCCGATAAAACAACAAATGCTAATGCCATACGCACCAAGAATGGTACTTCGCTAAATCCGACTTGCATCGCCCATGAAACAGGGATAGACAATACGACCGCTAGTAAGGCTGAATTGGCAGTTGCACGCTTCCAAAACATACCAAATAAGAAGACAGCAACAACACCTGGACTGATGAAACCTGTGTACTCTTGAATGTATTGGAATACTTCTCCCAAAGAACCTAAACTCGGTGCGATTAATGCTCCAAGAACTAATGCTCCTAAAGAAGATAAACGTCCAATTTTTACATAGTGACTGTCTTCTGCATTTTTCACAAATAGATTTTTGTAAATATCTAAAGTGAAAATTGTTGAAGCAGAGTTCACCATCGAACTAATAGAAGAACCGATTGCTGCAATTAATGCAGCTAATACTAATCCTTTAAATCCTACCTGTACGAAGTTATTTAACACCCAAGGGAATGCCTGGTCTGGCTTAGAAATGCCTTCTCCCGTAAATCCGTAAGCTGCGGGGTCTTTCAAAATAACGTAAGCTGCGATACCTGGCACTACTGCGAAAAACGGAATAAGCAATTTCATAAATGCTGCAAACGCCACACCTTTTTGTGCTTCAGCTAATGACTTAGACGCTAAAGCACGTTGAATAATGTATTGATTATTTCCCCAGTAGTAAAGATTTGCAATCCACATACCACCTACTAAAACACTAATACCTGGCAAGTTACTGTAAGAAGGATTATCCTTATCCAAAATCATATCAAAATGATCAGGTGCTTTCTCATATAAGTGACTTAATCCGCCCATGATACTACCGTCTCCAACGAAACTTAAGACCATAAATGCAGCAGTAAATCCACCAACAATTAAGATAACTACTTGGATTACATCTGTCCATACAACGGCTTTCAAACCTCCAAAAATGGACAGTGTAGCAGAATAAATTACTAATCCTAGGATACCCCAAAGAAGAGGAACTCCAACAACACTTTCTATCGCTAATCCTCCTAAATAAAAGACGGATGTAATATTGACGATAACAAAGAGAGCTACCCAGAAGAAAGCCATAATTGTCCGCACTCGACTGTCAAAACGCTCCTCTAAGAACTGCGGCATCGTGTAAATGCCCTTTTTGATAAAAACTGGAAGAAGAAACTTGGCAACTAAAATCAAAGTCAAAGCTGCCATAAGCTCGTATGCTCCAATAGCTAATCCCATGACATAACCAGAGCCATTCATACCCAAAATCTGCTCTGTAGAGATATTAGAGGCAATCAAAGAGCCACCAACAGCCCACCAAGGTAAAGCACCAGATGCTAAAAAGTAATCTTTAGCTGATTCGTTTTTTTCTCGATTGGCAATCCAAACACCAAAACCCATCATCAGTAATAAATAACCGACGAGGATAACTAAATCCGTAGTAGCGAAATCCATATTTTTTTTCGTTTTGTTTTAATAGACTTTATGAATGAGGTTGAGTGAGATTTAAACGCCGCTATTTTGTTCTTAATTTACTTTTAAAAGAAGGAGAATTGTTAATACTTTGACTAATTTTAAAAATAAAATAAGGACAAAAGAGCAAGTTTAAAGCCGCTCAAATCTCATTCATAAAGTCTAATGTAGTTAGTGAGAATAGTTTTGTGAGTGGTGGTCACCTATCCTAAAATAATAATTGGCTTTTATTAAAACATAAATTGGTAAGGAAAGGCAAGATAGGAAAAATTATGAATTGAGTTAATAGGGATCAAGACAAATAACATTATTTGAAGCTTCTTACTAAAAAAACAGCGGTCTGCCACGTAAAATACGCAACAGACCGCTGTAAAATAAGGTGTCGAAATTATTCGACTAAAATTTTCATAACTTGCTATTCAGCATTTTGGCTTTTTCATAATATCTGCCTTCTTGCTGTAAAAGTTCTTGTGTCAATTTTTTTGCTTGTTCACTATTTCCGCTTTTCAGAGCAGCAAGCGCGGCGTACCAAGTTGCTTCTCTAAAATATTCTTTATTATTCAAGCCTCGCACATTCAACAAACGTTCAATTGACTGAGTTATGTGTCCTTCTTCTAAATAAGCAAAACCAGAATATAAAAGAGCGTCAGAATTTTTCGAATCTTTTGTCAATACTTTCTCAAAATGCTCTACACTCTCCATGTATTTTCCTGCATCATAAGCTTCTAATCCTGCCAAAAGATCTGCATCTGTAATATTTGCGCTGCTATCGTCTCTTAGAGAAAGATAAGCATCTGACTCATAACTCTCGTGAAACTGAGAGTATAATCTTTGGTCATTATTTGACCAGAAAAACAAACTCAGACTCGCCGCTACTAAAAATGCAACCGCTGCCGCTATACGACGCAAAGTAAATCTCCTTTCGGGCATCTGTACGACCTTGGCGGAGGGAGCTTCGACAGCGGGATTAACCTTTTTTAAGAAATCATCAAATTTAAATTCTGGCATATCGCCATTTAATTTAGAAAAACCTTCCATTGCATCTGCTGCAAAAGGGTCATCTAACATTTGATTTTCTAAGCGAAATCTTTCATCATCTGAGGAGTCTCCCTTCAGATAGTTTTTAATTTCTTGTGGGCTGATTTTCCCGGGGGCTTGAAATATGGCTTTTATTGTATCCTTTGTGTTCATGTTTACACGATAAGATTAAATTTTTTGACTTATTCCGTCAAGTAAAAATAATTCAATAACTTTTACTAACAGTCAAAAAACATAGTATTTTAGCTAAGTAAAATTAGACTTAGAAAAATGTTTGTTTTAGGAATATTTTTCAAGTGTCTGCTCCAAGAAATTACGCAAATTGCGCTTTCCATTTTGCAGGTAGCTTTTAACTTGTTTCAAATCGAAGTCCGTCATTTCTACGATTTCTTTGTAGCTTTTTTTGTCAAAAAAGAACAAATTCACGCATAATTTCTGTTCTTCAGAAAGTGATTGAATAGCCTCCGCAACTTTTTCTTCTACGGACTCATTACTTTGTAACAGACGTAGCATGCCCTCGTTTTCCATAAAAGTTCCCGCAATATTTTCATCTAAAGAATAATTATCCTTTTTCTTGCGCTCGGACTTTATCTGACGTAGACGAGCGATGCATTCGTTACGGACTGAACCGTAAACGTAGCTTTTAAAATTTTGGACATTAACTTCAGGAAGTTTGCGGTAGAGTTTTTCGAAAACCTGTGCGACCATATCGCGAGCAGTTTCTTCGTCTTTCATGTATTTTAAAGCCGAACCGAACACTAAATGCGAGTAGCGTCTATACAAAACGCCAAAGGCCTTGTTATCTCTCGTACTTGAGTATTTCGCCACTAACTCTTCGTCAGAAAGTTTGTCAATGGGAGTATTTGATTGAGTCTGCGAACGCATATTTTTTTTAGTTGGAAGTTGGTAGTTAGAAGTTGGTAGAGAAGTTACCATTCTAACTTACTAACTATAACTGCCTATTTTCTCAAAAGGTGTGTGCTTTATTTCAAAATTTCTAAGCCTTTTCATTTTTATGAAGTTGAAAAACTGATTAAATAGGTAAATTGTGATAAGCTCACCAACAACTACCAACTATCAACCACCAACTAACATTGGGCAAAAGTAATAATTTTTCAAGTGATTCTCGAATGTTATTTTTCTTCCTTCTTTGGCATTCGAATTACACGTAGGAAAGTATCGCCTTCAACTGAGAATTCAAAGAAGGTTTCCTTATTAAACGGAAAGTGAGATTTTCGTTGGTTATCAATTAAGTTTCGACCAATGAGGTCTACGATTATATAATCTGCCTCATTATTCTTTTTGACTAATTCAATTCTTTCTTTCGCGTCCCCAGACAAGAATTTATAATTCAAAATACCAGGAAAATCGTGTTGCATTGTCGCAACCTTTATTTTTGCGCGATGGTCTAATTTAGCAATTTTTTCAAAGGCTTGTTTGTGTGCTGTACCCCAATAATCCATTTCAAATCTTTCCACCTTATTTTTTCCTGCCAAAGAACTAAAATACAAATGATACCAAGGATGATATTGATACATAAAGAAAACGACAGTGCTAATTTGCATGGAAAGAGCAGCTACGAATAAATAGGATAATATATTTTTTCGACCTTCTTTTTGTTTTTTTATGTAAGTGATTAGTTGAGCAATTGCTGTTATCGCAAGCATTAAAAATGCAGGATAAATAAAATACATTTGTCGCCAACCATTATACAAAACGGAGTCTTTCACAACAACTATAAATATCGCTCCCACAAAGAAACCAAATGCAAGTAAATCTATCATTTCCCCTTGATTCTTATACATCAACTTTTTTCTAAAAAAATTCAATATTGAACGTCGAAGAATAATCAACAATCCAGATACTCCTGCAAGAACATATAAAAGTGGTGTTGTCGCAGCCAACCATGCAGGAACATAATACCAAGGAACCTTGGTCGCACGAAACCAATCTCCGTAGAGATTTATCTCTCCATTCCAAGGATAAGCACTCATGACTACAAAAGCTTCTTTTAAATTTTCTAAAGGACAAATCCATAAGTAGGGCCAAAATGCGACAGTGAATAAAAAGGTAAAAACAAACCAGATTAGGCTATTTTGAAATAATTGTCGCCAAGGATATTTTGAATCTTTTGTAATGAGTTTTTGTGCAATTTCAAAGCCAAGAAAAAGTAGTGTGAATGCTGGCAAAATAACACCGACTATTCGAAAATTAATGACTACAGCACAAGTCAGTGCGTGTAGCAATGCATATTTTAAATTCTTAAATTCTATAAATCGGATGAGTGTATAAAGGCAAAGAATGACGCCAGAAAGTAAAACTGTATCTTTTGGATTAAAAAAGGCATGACCAAAGATACGTGGACTCAATATCAATAAAGCTGTCCCCAATAGAGCTATTCGCCAGTCTTTAAATCGTATCTGTAAGATTTTGTAAAAAAAAATGGAGGCAAACCAGAAGAAAATAAAACCTAGATAATGCCTCAGTAAATATTCTTCACGTTGAGATTTTAAGTCCAATAATTCTCCCGTATAATAATTGACCAATTGAAAAAGAACACCGTAATGTTTCGATTTATAACTTCTCAATTTTATCCAGTCGCGCTCTAAAGGTCTTCCTAAATCAAAAAACTCATTGACATAATCTGCCGAAATCAAGCCATGTTCTCGCTGTGGATGTTCATCCCAACTCATACCAAAGTCAGGTAGTATTATACAACCACCAATCAATACGGAAAGAAAGAAGAAGAGAACGAGAGGCTTTTTCATAGATTAGTCAACAGAGAAAAAACGTTTTTCAAAAACGAATCTTTTCATATAGAAATTATAGAAGAAAACGGTGCCTGTAGCAATGATTTTTGGAAGGATTTTATATAAACCTTCTTGGACGAAAAAGGCATATTTACTTAGCCAAGCGACCATTCCTGTATTGATAGAGACGCCTACCAAAGAGACACAAAGTGCTAAAAGAAATGCCGTCGAGACTTTTCTCTGCAAGTCAAAAACAAAGCGTTTTTGCAAGAAGAAATTAATCAACATTCCAATAAATGCACCAATCGCCGTAACGGTAATCATCTCCGTCCGTGTCGCCTCTGTACCGTCTAAAGGAAAAATAAGCAAGACAAAGGTGCTATAAAATAAAAAATCAAATATCGTGGCCACCAAAGATACCGCAGCAAATTTGAGCTTCAATTTAAAGAGAATAAATATTTTCCGAAGGAATTCATTCATTCTGCAAAGGTAGGTTTTTTGTTTGATTTACTTGTCCGCAAAATATTCGCGTATCTCCTGCCAGTTGTTAACCCGATGATAACGGTCTTCGTGTGTATTGTGAGAGGCAGTATAGAGAAGCGGTGTGCCAGTGAAGTTTTTTAAATTGTAAGGTGTATCGTCTATTAGCCAATCGGTTTTGATGATATGTTTGTCGCCACAAAAGACGATATTTCGCTTGGATATGAAAGGAAAATGCTCTTCTAACCAATCGTACTTATCTTCAAATGAATTGCGAAACCCCATTGCCGCGGTTACAATATAGATATCAAATCGCCCGCTCAGTTCTTTTAAGACTTCCTGACTGCCTTTCATAACTTGCAAATCTCGGAAGAATCCTTTTTCATATATTACATGCCGCAATTCCATGATTTTTGGTAAATCTTGAAGCCTCTTTCCCCAGTAATCTTCTCTTTTAAGTTTTACTCTGTATTCTTTTTCATAAACAGTCAAGAATTTTCTCATCAATTCTGCAATGACTTCGTCCATATCAACGGCTATACTTTTTTTCATTTTGTGTGGTTTATTTAACATTTAAAATCAAACGAGAAAGTAGCAATCAAATTTTAATACGAAGAATTTCGTACTAAAATTTGTAATTACGAAACTATTCGTATATGTTTGTGTTATGAATTACGAAAACATTCGTATTAAAAATAAAACTATCCTCAGAATGAGTTTCAAACCTACCGATTCCGAATTAGAAATATTACAGATTTTATGGGAGAATGGTCCTTCTAATGTTCGCTTTGTCAATAATAAATTAAATGAAGCGCGAGAAGTTGGCTACACAACGACATTAAAAATTATGCAAATAATGGCAGAAAAAAATCTTGCTACGCGGAATACAGAAAGTCGTAGTCACATCTACTCTGCCGCCATTGATGAAACTGAAGCTCGTAAAAATCTCTTAGACAAGTTTGTCGATACGACCTTTCGCGGTTCGGCGATGTCCTTAGTAATGCAAGCTTTGGGTAATCATAAAGCTTCCTCCGAAGAACTGGACGAAATAAAGGCTTTGATTAAGAAAATGGAAAACAAATAAGAGTCAGGCGAGAGGGGTCAGTTTTCTTTCTAAAAAATTATCATCAAAAATATTAACAATATGCTTTTCTCTACTGAAATCACCGAAGCATTAGGTTGGACAGTTTTACATTCTCTTTGGCAATCTGGGATTATTGCGGCTATTTTATTACTCTCATTTATTGCTCTGAAAAAAGCATCAGCAAAGCTGCGCTATCGTTTAGCAGGCGGTGCGATGTTGACAGTTCTTTTGACATCAATCGTGACTTTCTTTTACTTTTTCAATATCGAAAAAGCAAAAG
>CAZQTE010000137.1:0-12444 GCA_964595615.1 uncultured Saprospiraceae bacterium | reverse complement strand
ACGCAAATCATTCGGCACAAAATCCATTTTAATGAAGGCTTGAATATTTTTCATCTGCTTCATATCTGGCTTTAAACCACTCAAAGTCAAATAGTTAGTCAAACGCGTACAAAGCGTTGCCATGATGTCTACCCGAAAAACTTCTTGTTTGACTGCCTTTACAATCGAGTCCTCAACCTGCGACTTAAAATCAGAAGCATTACAGATTTCCTCAGGTGAAACTAGTTCCGTCAAATTCTGCTGTACAAAAGTAATGAAGGCGGCTACCGTCTCCTCATCCAGACAACTCGCACCCAACATTTGCACCATATTCAAGTCCGATTTCAGGTCTTTAATCGGCTCAATACTTCGGAAAAACTGCACCAAAGAACGCGGTGTCGTCCGTCGTCCTTTTGTAATCTCAGGATAGGTCAGCACAAAGTTAATCCCACGCGAATCTACACTAGATTTTTCAGCCCAAACTGCCCATGCCTTCGCGTCAAATCGCATCGTCACGTGCATCATCCGAGTCAACATCGCATCATCCATCGGCGTCACAGAATAATCTCCACCGTCAGGATTGGCAGTCAAAACAATTTGCCAACCCGCAGGCAATTTCCAACTCACCAACTCATAATTTTGCAGCAATTGCATAATCCCACGTAGGATACGGTCGTCAGCCCGATTGACATCATCAATCAGCAAAAGTCCTGGTCCCTCTTCCGTTGGCACCCATTCTGGTCGCTTAAAATTAGTGGTATCCCCCTCTATGGCTGGCATCCCGATAAGGTCGCCCATTTCTTCAAATTGGGCTGGCGCGATATAGGTAAATTTGTAATCATTCGCACGCGCAATCTCCTCTACCAAAGCAGTTTTTCCAATACCATGAGTTCCCCAGATACAAATCGGAGCTTTCGCACCGCCGTCTGTCTCCGTTTTGATATTATTTGCAATGATGTGTTCGGTGAAAGTGCGTACTTCCTCCGCGTTGGCTTCAGTGCCGTAGAATATGTAGTTGAAATCGCTCATTTGTTATTGGTTATTGAGTTATTGGTTGATTATGTTTATTGAGTTGACTAGGTTATTGACAATCAACTTAATAAACCAATCCACTAATAACATAATAACCAATAACCAAACTATTTATAGCTATCTGGCAAATCATTTTCATACAGAATAACGTCGCCAGCGGTCATTCTGCCGCCCAGCCAAGTCGTTGCATCTTTGAAATCAATGGCGTGGTAAATTTGACTTTCGGGAAAATTTGCGGCTTTTAGACCGTCTGTTATCGCTTCGGAATTTGTTTTTCCGACGACTATGGCGATATCGGCATTATCTGCGATTTGGCTGCCGAATGCTTTGTTTAATTCGTAGGTTTTATCGCCCAATTCGACCATTCCTGGGGTGACGATAATTTTGCGTTTGCCTTCCATTTGACCTAAGACTTCGACTGCCATTTTTGCGCCAACAGGATTGGAATTGAATGCGTCGTCTAATATCGTGATACCTGAGCCAATGCGGCGGATAGACAAGCGGTGTTCGACGGGTTGTAGTTTTTTGATACCTACGCTAATTGCTTTTGCTGGGACATTTAAGTGGTCTGCTACAGCGACTGCGGCAGCGAGATTCGAGAGATTATGTTCTCCTAAAAGTTTGGTTTCAAACGTTCCGTATTCTTTACCGTCTTTGTGCACAGAAAAAGAAGAACCACGCGCACTTAATGCTACATTTTCAATTGAGAATTGTGCATTGGTATTATTGACTCCGTAATAAGATTTTGGTTTGTTAACTGTCTGATTTAGAATGATTTCGTAGTCCGCATTTAAAACGGCAAAGCCATTTTGAGGTAAAGAGTCAATTAATTCAAACTTTGTTTTTCGGATATTATCGACCGTCTTAAAGGTCTCTAAATGGGCTGTTCCTACTGCTGTCAAAATCCCGATACTGGGATGCGCAATGTCGCAGATTTCTTTGATATCACCGTTCTGTTTTGCGCCCATTTCCACGATAAATACTTCGTGGAATGGCTTTAATTGTTCACGTACCGTACGCACAACTCCCATTGGTGTGTTAAAACTTCCTGGGGTCATTAAGACATTATATTTTTGTGCTAAGATGCTTTGGAGAAAATGTTTTGTGCTGGTTTTTCCGTAACTGCCTGTGATGCCGATTATAGTTAGATTTGGCATGGACGCAAGCATTTTTTTTGCGTCGTTGATGTACCAATTGTGATTGTATTTTTCGTAGGGTTTTAATAAAGTATTTCCAAGTAAAATTATGGTTGGTGTTAAAATAAATGCGAGAACTAAGCATAAAATTGTCCACCTGTAATGCAAACCAAAACAATCAAAATATTCAACCATTTTATAATCACAAGTACATCTGTAACAAAAATATAGAATACATCCTGCTATTAAGGAAAACAGTACCAAACTCACCCCCAATATCCGCTTAGCCCTATCCGTCAAAACCAAGGCCTTCTTATGCTTCTTATTAAAAAATCGCCAAGATAAAAAGGCAAAAGACAAAGTCATCAAAACCAAGCCAACTGGCGCGTACAAAAAAGTAATCAATAAACTAAAAACCAAAAATATTACTTCCAAACCTCTATCTGCCGAGCCATAATTCCCCTTTAACCAACGAGTAAAACGCTCGTTGCGGTAAGAATTTTGCTGCAACATGTGCAATTCGTATAGGAACTTGAAAACGGCGTATATCGCCGCGGCAGCGAGGGTGATGTAGAAGAGGATTTCGGTCATAGTATTTTTTTACGGTGGACGGTTGACGGCCGCTACGCTTGACGGTGGACGGCTTTTACTCGGTAGGCACAAAAGTAGTAATTTTTCAGAGAGAATTAAGACAATTTTTCAGTCCAAAATAATTAAGGGCATGTTACCGTCAATCGTCTGCCGTCAAGCATAGCGACCGTTAACCGTTAAGAAAATTATCGACTATAATTCCGAACTCCCCACTTTTATCTAAAAAAGCGTAATGTCCTGCATTTTTAAAAGTCACTAAGCCTGCATCAGGAATGAGTTTTTCCATTTTTTGACCGTCTTTGAGCGGTGTTGCAGTGTCATTTTCGCCCCAAATCAATAGCGTTGAGGCTTTAATTTTTGGCATGACGTTTTGGAGGTCTTCATTGACGACTTTACTTAAAATACCACGCATGGTATCGGAAGCAGAATTGTAATCTGATGAGCCAGCTTGCTTGCGATAATCGTCCATCCATTCTTTTGCTTTGTTCTTACCGACGATGAATGGGAGGACATTTTTTGCAGTTTTGTAGCCATATACTTTAGCGTAATAAGATAGACTACGTGTTGGCTTGATGCCTGCACCTCCTGTAATAATCATTTTCTTAACCTCATTCCGTGATGCGTATAAAAGCGACATTCGTCCACCAAATGAGTGCCCCAATAAGATTGGTGACTCAATATTTTTCGCCTTAACAAAAGCTTCTAAATGAGCGGTATAATCCTCAATGCCCCATATAGAATGCGGTTCTTCACTTTTTCCAAAACCTGGAAGGTCTAAAGTGTAGACTGTGAATTTTTCGGCTAATTGTCCGTGTATTTTCGCAAATATATTGATGTCACAGCCCCAACCGTGGAGTAGGATAATAACTTGATTTCCAGTACCTGATTGTTTGTAGTGTAGGTTTATTCCTTGTATGTTTTCTGTTTTTTCCATGCGGTTTGTGGCTTTATATATTGACTTGTTCGCCCCCTAACCCCCAGAGTGGGGGAACTTTCGTTGATTCTATTTTTTTGGTAATTCTTGGTTTTGTTTCGCTCTTTGAAAAACACTTTTTCTTAATTCATTCCGTACTGCACCATTGGGAATTTTCGTTGACCCTATTTTGATAATAATTCTTGATTTTGTTTCGCTCTTCGAAAAAACTAAAATGAAGAACTACAGTAAACTTAAACCTGAAAAAAGTTCCCCCATTCTGGGGGTTAGGGGGTAAACTCTCCCACAAAAGTAATCCAATCAATCAAAAAAGAGGAAAACCGTACCAAACGATTTTCCTCTTTTTCAATATTTTCTAATAATCTACCAAAAATGCTAATTTTTCACAGGCACAGCAATCGGCTTGTAAGATTTTTGATAACTTTCCCAAGGTTGTTTCTTATGATTATTACTTCCAAAATAAGTCGCAATTTGTTCAAAAGAACTTGCATCTTTATAACCTTTTATCGCTTGTATCACATTCATTTCTTCATCTAAAAAAACCGTCGTTGGATAACTCAACATACCTCCAGTTATTTCTGCTGCTAATTCGTGATAACCTCTTCTTCCGTTTGCCACATAACTGTATGATTTACCTTTGAAAACGATGTCTTCCTTTTGTTCAGCATCAAATTTTACAGCGTAATAATTCGCATTTATATAATCTGCAATTTCGGGCTGAGCAAAGGTAGAAGCATCCATTCGCTTACACCAACCACACCATTCAGTATAGATGTCAACAACGATTTTACGGGGCGCTTTCTTATTCATTTCGATAGCTTCCTCCCATGTCAACCAGGCAATTTTATCCGAACTAAAATCTGTTTTATTAGCTTTTAAATCCACTTTATAATTAAAAGCAGAGAAAGCAAGCAAAGTAATAATTGTGAATATCGTGAAATTTATCTTTCGCATTGTTTGGTAGTTTCAAATCAAGTTACTGTTGCAAAGTTGCAAAATATAAACCAATATTCGACTATTTTTATCGTGCTAAAAGTTTGCTTTAATGCAAGTTTAACATTGATTCTTCACAACTGTTAAAGTATCTGAAACTATCTTCTCTATCTTAACTATTTTTCCATTCAACACGGGTGCTTTAATTCCAAATCCTAATCTTTTTTCGACACTAAAAATCCGAGCTTCATCCCACAAGTTTGCATCAATAAAGGATTGCAATGTATGCGCGCCACCTTCAATTAACAAAGAAGTGACTTTACCGTGTGCAAGAGTATTTACAATTTGTTCAGGAATATTTTCAGAAAAATCTAATGGAATAAACTGTGTTCGGTCAAACCCCATTACATTAACAGCATTTTCGGTCATGATAAGAGTTGGCTGTTCATTATCGAATAAATGTAAATTTTGGTCTAATTTCATACTCTTATCAATCGCTATGCGGAGAGGTGGCATTCCTGACCACAAACGATTATTCAATTGCGGATTGTCAATAGCAGCAGTATTTGTTCCGACCAGTATCGCATCGGTTTCTGCACGCCATTTATGCGTTAGACGTTTGGAATAAGGATTTGTAAGCCAAGTTTGCTCTCCTTCTTTGCTTATGTATCCGTCAGCAGATTGAGCATATTTCAAAATAATATAAGGACGGTCTTTACCCGCAAATGTGTTTCGAAAAGCGGCTAATTCCTTGCCTTCTTCCTCTAAAATACCTGTAGTCACTTTTACCCCCGCGTCTCTTAATATTTTCACACTATTTCCTGCTACACCTGGCGTAGAGTCCAAACATGAGATAACGACCTCAGGAATTTTATTCTCAATAATCAAATTAGAACAAGGTGGTGTCTTACCAAATATACAACAAGGTTCGAGTGAAACATACATAATAGACTTTGACAGATAAGGTAAATTCTCCTCAGAAACGCTGTTTACCGCATTAACTTCTGCATGTGCAGTTCCATACATCTGATGCCAACCCTCTCCTATTATTTCGTCGTTATATACGATTACGGCTCCGACCATTGGATTCGGACTGACGAAGCCAGCACCAAATCTTGCTAAATCAAAGCAACGCCGCATATAATTGTTATGATGATTAATGTTCATACATTTATTTAATTTAAACAGTACATTTAAGTATTTAATATACGCTTTTCAGGTGACAAACAGAGTAGATATAGACGCCATCGCTTCTTCATTTTTATCAAATCTGTGACATAGGTTTTAATACCATAAAAAAAGTAAAAGCTCACAAATCTAAACATAACAATTTAATTATCAGCAAATTACACCTTTACATATAAATAAAAAAATGTAAAATAATCAAATTTTGTGTTATGAAAAAGAGAGAGATACACTGCAAAATTCTGTAAAAAAAATTACAATTAGTCTTTAAATCATTTTTATTTGCGGTATATTATTTCATATCTTCGCCGCAGACAAGCAAAAACGCTAAATTTAGCCTCTCCTAACCTTTTTAGAAAACAATTTTTTAACTATTCAAATTTAAGATCGTGCTTTATAAAGTAAAATTAAAGAACGCGGATGACCACGTGCTTTTAGACGATGATGTCTATGATTGGTTAACCACGGATGCTTATTTGAAGCGCGTTGATTTTATTAACAACTTAAGACGTCATTCCAGCGGTTGTGCTGTTTTTCAAAAAACTTGGAAAAAAGCTGACGGTGGATACAAAACGGAAACAATCTACTTACATAAATTAGTTGCTGAAAAGTATTTGAAGACAGACAAAAGCGATAAAAAGAATTTGGTTGGCGCAAAGAACAGCAATAAATTAGACTGTAGGTTAGAAAATCTGGAATATCGCTCTCGGGCAGTAGCCAGCCGTAAACGCAAAACTAGTAGTAAAGCAGGATATACAGGTGTTTATAAAGAAAATAACCGTTATCGTGCTGTGATTTCTATTAATCGCAAATCTGTTCACATTGGAATGTTTGATACGCCAGAAGAAGCAGCTTTAGCATATAATAAGAAATCTCGAGAGCTATATGGTGATGACGGAAAAGTCAATGTGATAAAAAAATCAACGACAGAAGAAAGTTTATAGACTTTCTTTTTCATCAAATGAGACAATCAAGGGTAAAAACAAAACACTTTTTACTAAAAAAATTAGCCAAGAACGTCTATGCGTTCTTGGCTTTTTCATTTATGATTGATTTCATTGGAAAAAATACAACAATCCTACTCCGTAAATTGAGCAATCAATTTATCTTTCATTTTTTCAAATTCTTCCTCTGTCAAGATTCCTTTATCTTTCATCTCAGAGACTTCCTTCAATTTAGCTAAGATGCGGCGTCCTTTCTCTTCTGCCGTCTCTTCCATAGACATAACAGGCACAGCTGGTGTTTCTACAGCTTCTGCATAGGCAGCTTCATCTGGCACAGGAATATCTGCGGCTTTCTCAGCTTGTTCTTGCTTTTCACGCATCTCTTTTGCGACTTTTTTCCCTTTCTCAAATTTCTCTTTGTACACTTTTTTCAAACGTGCAGGGTCAAAATCTAAAATGGTACCGCCACTTTCAAAATGCTTTTTAAACACTTCACCTAATGCATAAGTCGATGCACCTGCAAAAACAGAAACCGTCGCGCCACCTATCAGAGAACCAATACCAGGTATCAGTTTAACAAGACTTCCTGCCGTCACTCGTGCTATCGTTGAACTAGTCAAAGAGGTCACCAAAGCCTTACCTTGTGTTTCTGAAAAATCAATATCATATACTCGCGACAACTGACGTATCATATCCAATTGCAATGCTGAAACTGCAAATATATCTGCGATTAAAACAGGTATAAATCCTGCTCCCATTGACCATATAACATGGTTACGTACGATTGTATCCGCATGTTTGCTACGTGCGGTTCCGTCTTGTTTATTATTCTCACTTTCTCCCATGATTGTATTTTTAAGGCTTTTTGCAGCCATGTCTGTAACTTTCTTTTTGATGCTCATTTTTCTGAGATTTTAGATATTGGATTTTAGATGTTAGCCTGTCCCGCACCTTTGGTCGGGAACTTTCTCGCATGACTCTCGCCTCTACTTTCTAACACTTTGTGACCCTTAGTTGTTTCTTTCCTCAAATATGACGGATGAAAGAGGGAAAAGCAACAATTTTCGATAATTTCAAGAAAATTGCCGATGAAAGAGCAGATTTCTAGGTGAATAAAAACCGTAAATAAACAAAAACTCAATCCCCTTCCTTCTCAAAAACTCATTATCCTTGCCAATTCAAAGAATAAGGTACAATCCTTGCCATATTATAAATAACAATAATCAACACAAATAGATTATTTTTTTAAAATTTCCTAATGGAATAAAAGGGCGATTTTTACACAATTACAATTTATTTTAACCATGCCAGCAAAAATAAAACGCTTTAAAAAGCTAATGGTCGCCAATCGGGGCGAAATCGCTATCCGGGTTCTCCGCGCTGCCAGTGAATTAAAAATTCGCACTGTTGCAATGTACACCTATGAAGACCGCTTGTCTTTGCACCGCTATAAAGCAGATGAAAGCTATCAAATTGGGGCGAAGTCTGACCCCTTGAAACCGTATTTAGACATAGAAGAGATTTTGAGAGTTGCGAAAGAAGCAGGGGTAGATGCAATACATCCTGGCTATGGTTTTTTATCTGAAAATGTCACTTTTGCTAAGCGTTGTCGGGAGGAAGGTATCAAATTTATTGGTCCAAGTCCTGAGGCGATGACTCAGGTTGGCGATAAAATGACTTCTAAAAAATTAGCGCGCAAACTTGGGATTCCTTTGATTGAGGATAGCTTAGAAGACATTATCACTCTAAAAATTGCGAAGACGGAAGCGAATAAAATCGGCTATCCTGTCATGGTCAAAGCTGCTTCTGGTGGTGGTGGTCGTGGGATGCGCGTCGTGTATAATGACGCACAAATGGAGACGGAATTTGACGAAGCACGGAATGAAGCGCGCACTGCATTCGGAGATGATACCGTTTTTATCGAAAAATATATTGACGACCCAAAGCACATCGAAGTTCAAATATTCGGAGATGAACATGGTAATTTGGTACATATGTATGAGCGTGATTGCTCTGTACAACGTCGTTTTCAAAAGGTTGTAGAAATTGCGCCAGCGATTACTTTACAACAAGAAACAAGAGATAAATTATACAAATATGCTCTTGATTTGTGCCGCGCTGCAGATTATTCTTGTGCAGGTACAGTTGAGTTTTTGGTGGATAAAGATGAAAATATCTACTTTATCGAAGTAAACCCTCGAATTCAAGTGGAACATACCGTAACGGAACAAATCACGGGAATTGACATCGTTTATTCTCAGATTTTGGTATGTATGGGACTAGAATTGTCTCACCCAAGGATTTTTATCAAATCACAGGAAGATGTAAAGGTTTTTGGATGCGCAATTCAATGTCGTGTCACAACAGAAGACCCTGCAAATGACTTCAAACCAGATTATGGAACACTCCTCGCCTATCGTTCTGCCAGTGGAATGGGTATTCGTTTGGATGCGGGTTCTGCTTATGCGGGCGCGGTAATTTCTCCATTTTTTGATAGTCTTTTGGTGAAAGTGACGGCTTATGGTCGGACGATGACGGGCGCAGCAGATAGATTGCACCGTGCTTTACGTGAGTTTAGAGTGCGTGGTGTAAAAACAAATATTGATTTCCTTTTAAATCTGTTACAAAACGATGATTTCAGACGTGGAAAAGCATCTGTTAACTTCATCAAAACAAATCCTGAGCTTTTTGAATTCCCGCGTCGATTAGATAGAGGAACAAAAGTTTTACGCTTTCTCGCAGACACCATTGTCAATGGAAATAGCGATGTAAAATATCGCGACGCACGCCAAGAAAATCTCTTTAGTGAACCTGTTGTTCCTGCCTTTGATTATAAAACGGATTATCCTTCTGGCTCAAAGCAATTATTGGAAAGAAAAGGTGCAGACGGCATTGCTCAATGGGTTAAAAAACAGAAAAATATTCTCTACACTGACACAACTTTCCGTGATGGACATCAGAGTCTTTTAGCTACGCGGATGCGTACTTATGACATGATGCAAGTAGCTGAAAGTTTTGCGCGTAATCATGCGGATGATGTGTTTAGTATGGAAGTTTGGGGTGGAGCGACTTTCGATGTAGCAATGCGATTTTTAAAGGAAGACCCTTGGAAACGCTTAAAAAATCTAAGAAAAGCTATTCCAAATGTACTTTTCCAGATGTTATTGCGGGGTTCGAATGGTGTGGGTTACAAAGCTTATCCAGATAATTTGATTGAGGCATTTATTGAAAATTCTGCAAAAGAAGGAATTGATATTTTCCGTATTTTCGATAGTTTGAACTGGGTAGAAAACATGAAAGTCAGCATCCGTCGCGTCCGTGAAATGGGCAAAATAGCGGAAGCCTGTATTTGCTACTCAGGCGATGTTTCTGATATAGCAAAAACAAAATTTGACCTGCAATATTATGTCGATATGGCACGTCAATTAGAAGACGAAGGAGCGCACATGTTGTGTATCAAAGACATGGCAGGTTTGTTAAAACCTCGTGCAGCTGAGATATTGATTCCTGCTTTGAAAAAAGCGGTTGATTTACCGATTCACTTGCACACACACGATACTTCGTCAATGCAAGCGGTGACTTATCACAAGGCAGTTGATGCAGGTGTTGACATCGTAGATTTAGCACTTTCGAGTATGAGTGGTTTGACTTCTCAGCCGAATTTTAACTCTTTTGCAGCTACCATGCAAGGGCATCCTCGCGAGAAAAAAGTCAATTTGGCTTCTCTCAATGAATATAGTCACTACTGGGAAGCGGTACGTAAATACTACTATCCATTCGAGACAGAACTACGTGCAGGAACGGCAGAAGTTTATGAAAATGAAATCCCTGGTGGTCAATATTCTAACTTACGTCCACAAGCGCGTGGCTTAGGTTTGGAAGAGCAATTTGAGAAAATCAAACACAACTATAAAGATGCTAATGACCTATTCGGTGGCTTAATAAAAGTGACGCCGAGTAGTAAGGTTGTGGGAGATATGGCGATGTTCATGACTTCTAATAATCTGACTAAACAAGACGTCATTGAGCAAGCAAATTCTCTTTCTTTTCCTGATAGTGTCAAGGCATTGATGCGTGGAGAATTGGGACAAATCAAAGGTGGTTTCCCTAAAAAGCTACAAAAAGCCATTCTCAAAAAGGAAAAGCCATTTACTGATCGTCCAAATGGACATTTAGAGCCGATTGATTTCAAAAAGGAATTTGCAGAATTCCAAAAAGAATTTGGAGCACACAATAGTATCAAGCGTTTCATCAGCTACAAATTGTACCCGAAAGTCTTCCGTGATTTCCACGATTTCAAAGAACTCAAAGGAGCAGTGCGCAGTATTCCAACCCCAGCTTTTTTCTATGGAATGGAGCCAGGCGAAGAAATGCTTATTGAAATCGAAGCAGGTAAGACCATTACCGTTCGTTTCGTCGATGTCAGTGAACCTAATACACAAGGAATTCGAACTGCATTTTTCAAATTAAATGGTCAAACTCGTGCCATTGAAGTACAAGATTTGAGTTTAGATATTGAAATTATCAAAAACAAAAAGGCAGAAGCTGATAATGAAATTGGCGCGCCTTTGCAAGGCAATTTATCTCGCATCTTAGTCAAAGTTGGTCAAAAAATCGACGAGAACACACCACTTTTCATCATCGAAGCTATGAAAATGGAGAGTACTATTACTTCGCCTCTTGCAGGTAAAGTGAAAGCGATTCATTTAAAAGAGAAATCTATGGTGGAACAGGATGATCTGGTGGTGGAGTTAGAAGGTTAAAAGTTTTAGAGTTGTAAAGTTGAATAGTTGTAAAGTACGGACAAGTGCGAAGGGCAACTTTACAACTCTAAACTCTCCCCAGACTTAACATTAACTTAAACTCCTCGTATAGTTTTTTAAAAGTCAAAGGCCTACATTTGTCAAAAATGGTTAGATTTGCGAAAGTTTATCTGACAACTACAACCACCAATTTAATGGCAACAGAAAAGATACTTATCGTTGATGACGAGCCAGACATCCTCGAATTTTTAACTTACAATCTTGAGAAAGAAGGATTCGAGGTCATTTCAGCGAGTAATGGTGCAGACGGTTTAAATGCCGCGAAGATTCATAATCCTGATTTGATTGTGTTAGATATTATGATGCCTGAAATGGATGGTGTAGAATTGTGTCGTCAATTACGTACTACGCCTGGTTTCGAAAATGTTCTTATCGCTTTCCTGACAGCTCGCGAAGAGGATTATTCTCAGATTGCAGCTTTAGATGTTGGTGGGGATGATTACATCACAAAGCCCATTCGCCCACGTGTTTTTATCAGTCGTATCAAAGCTTTATTACGCCGTCAGACACGTACAGAAAAGGAAGAAGCTACAAGTGAACAAATCAAAGTTGGAGACTTCGTTATTGATTTAGAGCAATTTCTAGTTTTTAAAGGCGAGCAGTCAATTGAATTGGCAAAGAAAGAATTTGAATTACTCAACCTACTCGTAAGTAAACCTGGGAAGGTCTTTACTCGCGAAGAAATATTCAACAAAGTCTGGGGAACAGATGTTATTGTTGGTAATCGAACGATTGACGTACACATTCGTAAAGTACGTGAAAAAATAGGTGACGGCTATATCAAAACCATTAAAGGTATTGGGTATAAGTTTGAGTTTTAAATTACACTCTATGTAAGTAACGACAAAACAATAAGTCCGTCATCTGGACAGGTCAAATTTTCCTCA
>CAZQTE010000136.1:0-12574 GCA_964595615.1 uncultured Saprospiraceae bacterium | reverse complement strand
AAGGCAAGTTCGAGTTCGGGGTTTGTTGTGAATGCCATGCGGTTTTGTGTAGTTAAGTGAGTGACACTATTTATATGGATAATTTTAGAGCACCTTTATTCCGCTATTTTCCTCTTAAAAATAGTTCCGTAGCGTAGACTATGCAACGATTTTTAAGAGAAAACTATCGAAAAAATTTGACTCTAAAATTTTATTCATATAAATAACGTCACTCACTTAGTTCTGATTTTGTTTGTCTTTTTCTGAAATAATAATTTCAGTTTCAGCTAAACTCAAAAGTAAACTTTACACGGCAGAAAACAAAATGAAAAGAGAAGGATTATCGACACGATTTGTAAATAAAATTGATAATTACAACCATTCATAAATGAATACACGTCTTTGTAGTATGGAAGCCTTATTCGCCTTTTTACGAGATTTAGACAGCGTCTTTTTGTTCGCAGCGTTCTCAATGTGTACTTTTGCTTTTTTGGAGGTGTTGGAATGGAAATATTCAAAGCAATTAAACTCATCAGGTGACTCAAAGTCACCTGATGAGTTTAAGGTTCCTCTCAACTAACAACTATTCAATATGTTGAAAATAGGCGTTCTTGGTGCAGGGCATTTAGGAAAAATACATCTCAAATGTTTGCAATTGACGGAAGGAATTTATGATTTGGTCGGTTTTTATGATGCAGATGCAGAGAATGCCGCGCAAGTGTCTAAGGATTTTGGTATTACGCTTTTTGACTCCGTTGATGCTTTGATTGATGCGGTGGATGTGGTGGATATTGTCACGCCAACAGTGACGCATTTTGAATTAGCAGCGCGGGTAATTCAAAAAGGCAAACATGTTTTTATTGAAAAACCCTTGACGCATACAGTGGCAGAAGCGCGTGAATTATTAAAATTAAAAGAAGAATATGGCGTGAAAGTGCAAGTCGGTCATGTCGAAAGATTTAATCCTGCCTTATTGTCTATCGCAGATATGGAACTCAATCCGATGTTTATAGAAGGGCATCGTTTGGCGACTTTTAATCCGCGGGGAACTGATGTTTCTGTAGTTTTGGATTTGATGATACATGACTTGGATATTGTCTTGAATTTGGTGGATAGTGAAGTAGTTAATGTAAAAGCAAGTGGCGTGAGTGTAGTCAGTGAAACACCAGATATTAGCAATGCGCGTATCGAATTTGCAAATGGCTGTGTGGCGAATTTAACAGCAAGTCGATTGTCTTTAAAGCAAATGCGCAAGGTGCGTTTCTTTCAAAGTGATGCTTATGTGAGTTTGGATTTTTTAGAAAAACAAGCGCAAGTTGTCCGCCTGTATGATGAGAAAGATGTAGCAGAAGCGAAGAAGACAATGCTAATGGAATTGCCGACGGTTAAAGGCAAAAAATTCTTAGATGTTTCGATGCCAGATATTGAGCCTGTGAATGCGATTAAATTAGAATTAGAGACTTTTGCGGAGAGTATTTTAAAAAATACAGAACCTCGCGTATCGATTGAGGACGGATATCAAGCATTGGAATTGGCGCATCAGATAATTGAAAAGATTAAGAATTAGGATTTATAAAGCTATTGAAAATTTAAAAAAGAAAGATGAAAAACTTAATGTATCTCAGTTTGCTTGCGACTATTGTCTTTGGACAAATGAGTTGTGATGTCATTAATCCTGAAGAAGAAATTCCTTCTTATCTTAAAATTGAGAGTTTTGAATTAGAGGATATTCCTAATTTTGAGACATTTGGAGTAAGTTCTAAAATAGTCGCTGCAAATGTTATTGTTAATGACGAAACTGCAGGTGTAATATCAATACCAGGTAAAATTCCAGTTTTTGCAGAAGGTGATGTAAATGTGACTTTAGATCCTTTAGTTCAGGAAAACGGCGCAGATAATTTATTGCGAATATATCCATTTTTCGAACGTGTTAATGTACCCGTTACGCTTTCATTAAGAGACTCAACAGCCTTAAACATAAGTACAAAATATCAAGAAGAAAACCTTTTTAGAGGGAGTACATTCTCTGGTTCTGATGAATTTTTTACAGAAGATTTAGATGGGAATAACGCTACACAATTAACTATTTCTACGACAGGAGGACAAGTAGGTCAAGGTTCTGTTGGACGGATAGTGTTAAATGAAGACAATCCTCTTTGTCAGGCAGCTACAAGTGAAATAGCAATGATAGATATCTCTACAGCGACTCAAGTGTGGTTAGAGGTACAATATAAATCTGATGTTGATATTGTATTTGGAGCAAGAAATGCAACGAATGAAAATAGCCAGGAATTTGGAATTAGAGCTAAAGATGAGTGGAATACAATCTACTTTGATGCAGCAAATTTTTTATTTTCTAATAATATTACAATATTTCAACTGACACTAAGTGCAAAATTACCAGAAGACTGGGGAGGTGGAGATGCTGAAATTTTGTTAGATAATGTTAAATTTGTGTACAAATAGCTATTTAGTAACGACAAAACAATAACTCCGTCATCTGGACAGGTCAAATTTTCCTCATTTGTCACTTCAAATCGCTCAAAGTATTAACAATTATCACGCTTTGAAGCCAAAACTGAGAAAAATTATACACTGTCTAGCTTGACGGAGTTATTATTTCGTCGTTACTTAGATTTTAGATAATAGACTGAAAATTAAATAATTAGGAATTGATTGTAATAAGTCTTTTATCGACTACATCTCTATGAAGAAACGCCGTCAAATACATACTTTATTTTACCAAATTATCGACTTCTTGGCGGCAATGTTGGCTTGGGCGTGCTTTTTCCTTTATAGAAAAATTTATGTAGAAAAACTCCAAGATTACGGAACACAGTTTTTAGACGATGAAAAATTTTGGTACGGAATTTTTATAATTCCAACAGGCTGGGTTCTTTTTTATGCTATTTTTGATAAATATAAAGACATCTACAGAATGTCTCGTTTGGCTACTTTGGCTCGAACTGCTTTCTTGAGTTTTATTGGTGCAATTTTTCTATTTTTCACTCTCATCCTAGATGATGTTGTCCCTGGTCCCTCTTCTTTTTTGACATCCTTTCTGACGTATTTTTTATTACATTTTAGTATTACTTCAATCTTGCGTATGCTTATTCTAACGCGTGCATCAAGACGATTAAAAAAAGGTAAAATAACCTACAATACTTTAATTCTTGGCGGTAGTGGAAATGCCGTAGAATTGTATCGAGAAATCACAGAAAGAGAAATGAGACTAGGATTTAATTTTGCTGGTTTTATTGATGCAAACGACAATGATTACAATGGCTTACAGGAGTATATTCCTAAGTTGGGAAATGTCGAAAATTTAGATAAAATTATCCGAGAGCATAATATTGAAGAGGTCATTATTGCCATCGAAACTTCTGAACACAATCGTTTACGAGAGATACTAAACACACTGTTTGATTTTGGAGAAAGCGTCTATGTGCGTATCATTCCCGATATGTATGATATTCTTTTAGGAAATGTAAAAATGAATCATGTTTTTGGGGCGGTATTAATTGAAATTAAACAAGATTTAATGCCACGTTGGCAAGTTTTAATCAAACGTTTAATTGACGTTTTTGCGTCCTTCATAATGCTCTTGGTTTTGTTTCCACTATATCTTTATATCATTATTCGTGTTCGTTTATCTTCCAAGGGACCTATCTTTTTTAAGCAAATTCGTATTGGACAATATGGGGAAGAATTTTATATTTATAAATTTCGTTCGATGTGGATAGATGCCGAGGCGGCTGGCCCACAATTGTCTAGTGACGGCGACCCGCGCTGCACCCCTTGGGGAGCAGTCATGCGCAAGTGGCGTTTAGATGAATTACCTCAATTTTGGAATGTCTTAAAAGGAGATATGTCTTTGGTCGGCCCTCGTCCAGAACGTCAATTTTTTATTGACCAAATCGTCCAACGCAATCCACATTATAAACATCTTTTAAAAGTTCGCCCAGGTATTACCTCATGGGGACAGGTCAAATACGGTTATGCATCTAATATTGAAGAAATGTTGCAACGTCTGCGTTTTGATTTGCTTTATATTGAAAATATGTCCTTAGCATTGGATTTTAAAATTATGTTTTATACGGTCTTGGTTCTATTGCAAGGGAAAGGAAAATAAATCTATCTAATACTCCATCTGCTTACGTCCATGCATCAAAAATAACTCCCAGAAAGCATATAGTCCAACCAAAATATATTCAAGAGTTACTGCCCAAAGTTTTTCTTCATACACTTCTCCCGAATAATTAAAATAAGTCAACCAAATCAATCCAGACCACAAAATTGGAAAGCGAAAGCGTGTAAACAAACATAAAACTACAGGTAAACTAACATACCAAGGATGCACTGTCGTTGTAAATAAAAGATACAAACAAATAGCAAAAAGCATCTGATGAGGAAAATTCTTCCACTGTGCATCGCGTTCAAAAAGCATTTTTATTATAATACCTACGAAAGTCAAACTCGCCAAAGCAGGACCAATTGTACTAATCATATTCCAACCAATATATTGATATCCTCCCCAGCGAGCGAGATAGTAAATGCTGGCATTGAACTCAAATTTTCTGAAATATAAATCAAGACTACTTCCAAAATTTTCCAAGAAGAAAGCGCCCGTAACAGGGGCAAAAAGTAAAAGTGTTACTAAACCTACAACAATGAAATAAGCCATAGATTTGAAGAAACCCAAGCGTTTTATCAAGAAAGGAAGAAAGAGTAAAGGCAATAACTTAGAGGCAACAGCTAGGGACATTGCACCAGCAGAGAGGATATAATTTTTTCCTTTAACCAAAATATAAAAGGCTAGTAATAGAAAGAAAATCATCGCACCTTCAAAATGAAGATTTCCTGTGATTTCAATGATAATTAAAGGATTTAGAGCATAAAAGTAAACGTTCTTTGCTGGATAATTAAAATGCTCTAAGAGCTTAACAATTAAGAAAAGACTACCAATCTCAAAAAACAAGAGAAATAACCGCATTACAACAGCTGCTCCCCACCAACTCTCTGGAGAAATAAGCACTCCTGTAATAAAACTTAATTGAGCGACAGGTGGATAAATAGTGTAGTAATTGGGCGAATTTAATTCTAAAAATAAGGCTTCATTCAGTCCCGAAACGGGATAGTTCGCCTCTGCATAATAAGTAGGTAAGTGTTCAAAAGGACTAATCCCCTCTCGAAGTAAATGTCCATCCCAGATAAATCTATAAATGTCATCTGACAATAGTGGAAAAGATGGAAGAAGTACAAAACGTAATACAATCCCAACTCCGATGTAAAACCAAATCTCTTGTGATTTTGTCTCCCAAATATTGACAAAGAGAAAAGCACAGAAAAAAGGAATACTTATTAAGAAAAATTGAAGAGTGTCTGATTGTTCTGTAAAATAAGCCAAACCTATAGTGCAGAGCAAAAGAAAGCCCGCTATTCCATAAGAAGCAGTGTTGACAAATCGGAAACCGTCAAGTATATTTTTGAAAAAAGAAGCGAGCATGTAAATAATTCTCTTAAATTTTCGCCAAATCTATAAAAATACCTTCTAATTTTTCTTGTAATGCCGACATTTTAGGAATAACCTTTTTTAATGAGGGTTTTTCTATTAAATTTTCGGACTTTTGCAGAGCATATAAGAGAATTCTATCAAAAACTTGTGCGAACTACGAAAAGTAATTCGTGTACTGCAATATTCTAAAATGTATAACGGTAAAAAAGTAATCGCCGTCCTGCCGGCATATAACGCAGCACTCACCTTAGAAAAAACATATCGAGAAATTCCTTTTCCTTTGGTGGATGAGGTTATTCTTTGTGACGACGCCAGTCGCGACGAAACGGCAGTACTCGCCAAGAAAATTGGCATCCCTCATGTCATCATTCATGAAACAAATAAAGGCTACGGTGGTAATCAAAAATCTCTTTACAACAAAGCTTTAGAACTTGGTGGCGATATTGTTATCATGTTGCACCCTGATTATCAATATACTCCCAAACTTATCCCTGCAATGGTGAATATCATTGGAGACGATTTATACCCCGTTGTTCTAGGTTCACGCATCTTAGGGAATGGTGCGCTCAAAGGAGGTATGCCTCTTTATAAGTACATTGCCAACCGTTTTTTGACCTTCACTCAGAATGTCTTAGTCAATCATAAATTATCCGAATATCATACAGGCTATCGAGCTTTTAGTAGAGAAGTTCTAGAAGGAATTAATTTCAATCAAAATGATGATGATTTCATTTTTGATAATGAAATGCTGTCGCAAATAATCTATGCAGGATATGGAATCGGTGAGGTAACTTGTCCAACGAAATATTTTGAAGAGGCCTCGAGTATTAACTTCCGCAGGTCTGCTAAATATGGTTTAGGAGTCTTGCGCGTCTCGTTTAATCACTTCTTGGCGCGCATAGGATTGCGCAGTAATATGAAGATGTATAATAAAAAGAAGTAATTTACTTTACGAATTCTGCTCTTGAATAAAAGTAATAGTTTTTCTTCCTACTAAAATAATGGCTAATAAAAGTGTGTAAGTAAGTGTTGCTGTCATTGTTTTTGAATGATTTTGAACTGTCGTTAGACTTCAGTTCTTTGTAAGTTTGGCAAAAGTAGCACTTTTAAAATAAACGTTAAAATTGTCTTACTTATTCTTATAGTTAAAAA
The DNA here is from genome assembly GCA_964595615.1 of uncultured Saprospiraceae bacterium. GTDB lineage: Bacteria > Bacteroidota > Bacteroidia > Chitinophagales > Saprospiraceae > JAHDCG01. The sequence continues at coordinate 5,928 of CAZQTE010000136.1, read as the reverse complement.
AGCTAATTTGTTCGTTTTTTTGGATTTTTTTATTTATCAGAAAATAGTATTGGTTAATTTTGTTTTGCTAAAGTGCATATAATCAGCTATTTATATTTTGCCGGCGAAAATAAAATTATTCTCGAAAAATATTTCATTTTTGACAAAATGCAAGCCCGCTGACATGAATGACCTAAAAGAATATCTGGACGAACAAGTAGAACTCTATAATAAACCTAACTTTATTGTAGCTGACCCAATTTCTCTTCCGCATCAATTTACAAAAAAACAAGACATCGAAATCATCGGATTTTGGGTGGCTATCTTAGCTTGGGGTCAACGCAAAACAATTATCAATAGCGGCAATCGTCTCGTCGAACTCATGGGTGGTTCGCCTCACGATTTTATTCTCAATCACGAAGAAAAAGACCGTGAAGCTTTTTTAGACTTCAAACACAGAACGTTTCAAGCGACAGATACGCTGTGGTTTTTAGAGTTTTTTCAACAATATTATCGTAAAAATGAATCGCTTGAGAATGCCTTTTCGCGTCATCTTTCTCCAACTGATGAGACAGTGGAAAATGCTTTGCGTGGCTTTCATGATTTATTTTTTGAGGACGAGAACGCACCACATCGTACGCGTAAACACATTGCTACACCTGCCCGCAAATCTGCTTGCAAACGCATCAATATGTTTCTCCGCTGGATGGTGCGGCAAGATAAGAAAGGAGTTGATTTTGGATTGTGGAATGCAATAAAACCTTCACAATTATTAATGCCTTTAGATGTGCATGTGGATAGAATCGCTCGAAGATTTGGTTTGCTAAAAAGAAAGCAAACAGATTGGTTATCAGTCCTAGAGTTAACAGAAAATTTACGAAAATTTGATAAGAATGACCCTGTAAAGTACGATTTTGCTTTGTTTGGAGCAGGAGTCTTAGAGGGACAAAAATGATTTATTCTCGCGGATAAAAGATAACAGGTTTAAAATCAATAGTAGGAGTATTCTCAAAAACAGGGTCTCCATTTATAATAACTTCTCCTACTTTTTTCTTTTGTTTATAAACTTTAATCCCCTTCCATTCATAACCACAGGCATTGTGAAATTTGTTATTGTTTAAAATCAATTTACCGCCAGGCATAACTGTAATTTGACCAAATTCGGGCATTGATACGCGACAGCTTACGTTCAGTACACCTCCGTCAGCAATCGTTACATCTCCACGCATATCTTTTGCGCCAGCCCAATGCAGGCTATCAGTAATGACAACACTATTTCTACCGTCAAATTTACAAAATCGTGGTTCTAAATAGTTTCTAACCTTTCTCCCCTCTGTAGACAAATTCATATGCATTTTCCCAATCTGGCAGGGAGTCAAGGCGCATTTGCCTGCATTGTAATCCATTAAATTATTAGAAATTAAGGAGTCACAAACACTTCCATTATTTGTATAATGCCAACAATTAGGGTGAGAAGGTGTGTCATCGCATCCGTCATTTCTCGTCCAAGAGTGATTCAGTCCAAGCATATGACCAACCTCATGATTAAGATTTTTAGCTACTTCAGAGGAGGGTGCATTAGGGTTGATATGCCAACCTGCTACTTTAATTGCGCCAAGGCTACGCATTGCTAATCCAGTTATATCTGCCTTGTACCTTTTACTTTTTACACTGTCAGGATGATGTGGCATAATGAAAATATTCATCACTGTATCTAACTGAACGCCGTATTTTTCTATGACATCTCTCCGTCCGCGATTTTCGTTTTTACCTCTTTTTACGTAATAGTACATGTCGTCGTCATCATGAAAATATATACCAGTATCATTAAGAACACCTGGACGTGGACTTAATACTAATTGTATTTGTATAGGTAATCTCGGAATATTATTATTTTGAGGCAAAGACATCCTACAATTGTCTCTAAATTTATGATTGGCACTTTTTAAAATTTGTTTTGCTCTCTTTGCTGCAATTTCTTTTGGAACATTATTTTCTCCATTGCTATCATACATGAAATGGAAATTTACTCGAATGTGGCGCGTACCAAAATAATCTAAATTTTCAGGATCTGGTTGATAGGAAACGTTTTCGCGACAGCAGGCTTCACCTTTCCCTGGGGTAGCCGATTTTGCACTTTTATGTGGTAAAATTACATTGTATTCTTGAGGCACAATACGCTTTGAAACTTCCTCCGTTTTATTTTCTTGACTGCGCTGACTAGACTCTCTAGAACAAGTAGGAACAAGTGCGAAAAGAGCGAAAAAAAGAGATATTACTATAGCTTTCATAATGATTTTTTATTTCTGTCCAAACACGTACTTAGAAAGTCTCGATGATTGCGTCTTTTTTTAGACCATATAGAAACCTTATTGTCACTTTTTTAACAGACTTCTAATTTTTTGCAATCCTTTCACCCAAAATGGAAAATCATCTTTTATAATTTGATGATAATAGACTTCTTGAGGTTTAAATCCACGAAAAAACTCTGCAATCGGAGGAATTTCCGAACCTTCAAAATCTAAAATCCTTCCACTTTCCGCAAAATGCCCAATAATCGCATCTAGTAAAAAATGCTTAGCATTTACTTTTTTTCCTGCTGGAACAGATGGTCCAAAAAGCTGAACCATACGATTATGACTTTCTACAAAAAAAATACCTGTTGCAAAACTACCATCTGCAAAATGTGCAGAATATATATTCCCCTTTTTTAAAGATAAAGCAGTTTTCATTAATTTTAAAACCTTTTGATAAGTACTATCTGGCAAACCAATCTTGTGGTTTAAATACTTTTGATAATAGCCTACCAATTCTTCTGGTCCTATTTTATTTATAGCGAAAGACAATTCTTTTTCCCCCTTCCTTATTCGTTGACGTAAAGATTTTCTAAATTTTGCATGTAAAATTTCGTGACTCTCTGATAAATCTAACAACATATTTCGTCGCGGATTTATTGTAAAATCCGTCCCTTTTTCTATTGTGTTTTGTTCATTCAAATGCGTCATAACATACTTGAACTTAGGAGGAATAGCTGCTAAAAACGAATGAACAATGGCACGACTGGGCTTTTCTTTTCCAAAAATACCTAATTGCTGGACGAAAATAGGTTGATAAATCTGCTTTACGCCAAGCCATTTTGCATTCCAAGGCAAAGGCATGATGTATGTATAATCATCAGTAACGAGCGCGTCCCAATTTTCAGCAACACAGTTCAAATACCAAGAATATGCATAACTTTGACCATTAACTGACTGGTCAACAGCTGCATCCCATTTCTCATGGTCTATTTCTTTTTGTTTCAAGTATCGAATGTGCATCAGGACGAAGGTAATACCACAAATCGGCATAAATGAAACAGTAAGGACAATTTATCTAAAGAAAAATAGGACGAAACAAGTTTTTTATGCGTTAAATTAGTAAAAAAGGAATACCTTTCCTCTCAAACAAACAACTAAGTACGTGACATTATTTATATGGATAAATTTGAGAGAGAGTTTTTTTCGATAGTTTTATTCAAAAAATCGTTGCATAGCCGTAGCTACGGGACTATTTTTTGGATGAAAATAGCGGAAAAATATCCTCTCAAAATATCGATATAAATAGGGTCATGTACTTATATCGAATACTTATCGAGTGAAGAGAAAATTAACAGATATCTTTTATTCCTTTCCAGTCCAACTTCTTTTGTTGCACCTGCGTAGCAATTTGTTATTATTATCTATCTGGCTATTATTGACTCTTTTTCTCACAGGTATGATTGGTAAGAGTTATGGTTTACAATTACTCTTTCTCGCTCCAGAATATTTAGGAGAAGTTGGTTTTTGGAGTTTTTTAATTTTGGGTTTGTCATTTGGTGGTTTATTCATGTCCTGGAACTTAACCTGCTATCTTTTAAACTCGCATCATTTTCCTTTTTTAGCTTCTTTGGAAAGGCCATTTACTAAATTTTGTCTTAATAATAGTTTACTTCCAATAGCATTTGGTCTTGCTTTGATGTTGTTGCACGTTGGTTTTGAAAATCACTTTATGTACAGTACATTTGGTAATGTACTAGTGAATTGTATAGGTTTTATTTTAGGAACAATTACCACTCTATTAATTTCTTCGATTTATTTTACCTTCAGCAATAAAGACATCCAAAACTTCTCCAAAAAACGTCGAAAGTTACCACCCAATCTAGCTCGTAATCTAAATCCTGGTAGCCGAAAAGTAAGTATTGCTGATATTAAATCAGAGCGTACAAAGTGGCGCGTTGATACATATTTGTCTCTGAGTTTAAAACCTCGCTTAGTTCGTAGTGTAGCGCATTATGACATCAAGCTTTTAATGAGTGTTTTTAGACAAAATCATTTTCATGCTTTGGTGATTCAGTTGGTGGGATTTCTGGTTTTAATTGGTTGTGGTCTTTTGATAGATTATCCAGTTTTTAGAATTCCAGCGGGAGCGAGTATTGTCATTATTTGTAGTTTGTTATGTGCCTTTGTTGGGGCAGTATCCTATTGGTTTACGCGTTGGCGTTTGACTATTTTATTGGTTTTGGCTATAGGAATAAATTATATCACGAGTAAGGATTATTTTAATCATAAGAATAAAGCTTATGGGCTCAATTATAAAACAGAAAAAGCAGAGTATTCACACAAAGCTTTAAAAGAAATTTGCTCAGCAGATAATTGGCAAGAAGACTTTCAAAATACAATTGAAATTCTTGAAACTTGGAAAGAAAAAACTGCACCTGACGGTAGTAAACCCAAAATGATAGTCTATTGTGTGAGTGGCGGTGGCTTGAAAGCCGCAGTCTGGGCAATGCAGGTTTTACAACAAACAGATAGTCTGACTCAAGGAGCATTTACAAGACATACAGCTATGATGTCGGGAGCCTCAGGAGGTATGATTGGGACGGCTTATTATCGAGAGCTTTTACTACAAAAAAATAGAGGGAGTAATATTGGTTTGTATGATTCTAAATATATTGATAATATCTCAAAAGACCTTTTAAATTCTGTCGCTTTCACAATTGCGAGCAATGATTTATTTATGCCTTTTGCTACTTTCAAACATGGCGAACATACCTACAAAAAAGATAGAGGCTATGTCTTCGAAAATCAATTAAATGAAAATGCAGGAGACGTCTTTGATAAAAATATCTATGCCTATAAACAGCCAGAAAAAGATGCCCTTGTCCCTATGATGTTTTTTACGCCTTCGATTGTCAACGATGGTCGCCGTATGATAATGTCACCACATGGTGTTTCCTATATGATGGCACCTCCTGCAGCTTTAAATGAGCCAGAATTAATTGATATTGATGCGGTAGATTTTGGGCGTCTTTTTGCCAATCAAGATAGTGAAAAACTACGCTATTTAACGGCTTTACGCGCAAATGCGACTTTCCCTTATATTCTTCCAAATGTTTATTTGCCTACTACCCCTGAGATTGAAATTATGGATGCGGGCTTTAGAGATAATTTTGGTTTGAAATCCGCAGTTCGTTTCATTCATGTTTTTAATGATTGGATTCTAGAGAATACAAGTGGAGTTGTATTAGTACAAGTCACAGGTTTTGACCGCGACACCGAAATACAACCGAGTAATAATGTAGGTATTTTTAGTAGTATTCTCAGCCCTTTAGGTATTGCAGGACAAGTTATTGATTTACAATTTTATGAAAATGATAATAATGTCGGATTGATTTATGACATCCTAGGAAAAGATAATTTTGACATTGTATATTTAACTTATCGCCCTAGCGGTGAAAATTTTGAAGCCCCAATTTCTTTTCATCTCACCGAACGTGGACGCAACGACATTTTAGATGCCATCTATCAGCCTAGAAATCAGGCAGCAATAGAAAAGATAAAGAGACTTTTGCAAGAGAGACGTTAGTACTGTGTAATAAGTCATCTAAATCTACAACGGAACATTAATTCAATCTTTTCGTAAATTCAGGCT
>CAZQTE010000135.1:10855-12577 GCA_964595615.1 uncultured Saprospiraceae bacterium | reverse complement strand
TGAATTACTTTTACTAAGAGTAAAAAAAGCAATAAATGAAAAATATTCTTTTCGGATTTATCATCTTGACTTTGGCTTCTTGTGCCAAACCTATAGCAAACTTCGTTTACACAGGTAATGATAATCCAGCACCTGCTAATATCAAATTTGAAAATAAATCTGAGAAAGCAGAAGCATACGAGTGGGATTTTGGCGACGGCAACTTTTCGAGTGATGAAAATCCTTCTCATGAGTATTCAGCTTCGGGTAACTATTTAGTGACTTTGAAAGCAAAAAAAGGTAAAAAGGAAACGGTCAAAGAAGAGCGCGTTTTTATCGAAGCACCAATACAGTGCTTGGTTGAGATTGAAACAAATTACGGAACTATGGTCGTACACTTGTATGACGATACACCTAAACACCGCGATAACTTTGTGAAGTTAGCCGAAGAAGGTTTTTATGATGATTTACTTTTTCACCGTGTGATTAATGGTTTTATGATACAAGGTGGCGACCCTAAATCTCGTGGCGCGGATGCGAAAACGCGTTTAGGTTCTGGTGGTCCAGGCTACCAAATTCCTGCGGAATTTGTAGATACTTTAGCACACGTCAAAGGCGCATTAGCCGCAGCAAGAACAAATAATCCAGAGAAAAAATCATCCGGTTCTCAATTTTACATCGTAGATGGTAAACCAGTCAAGGAACAACAAATTGCGATGATGGAGTCTCAAAAAGGCATCCGTTATACACCTGAGCAGCGTGAAATTTATGCAAATCAAGGGGGAACACCTTTCCTTGACCAAGAGTACACTGTATTCGGTCAAGTTATCGAAGGTTTGGATGTCATTGATAAAATTGCAGAAGTGAAAACTGCACCAGGTGATAGACCGAAAGAAGATGTTTGGATGAAAATTCGAGTCATTAAATAGACTTTTCAAAACAAGCACATCAACCAGTAAAGTAAAAAGATTCAACATTCAGGAATGAAAGTACTTGGAATAGACATAGGCGCTTCTGGCGTAAAAGGAGCAATAGTAGATACCGAAAAAGGTGAAATGATAAGTGAGCGTATTCGTTTAGAAACGCCACAACCTGCAACGCCAAAAGCTGTAGCTCAGACAGTTAAAGAATTAGCGAAACAGATAGGCTGGAAAGACGGTCTGATTGGTGTTGGTTTTCCAGCTATTGTCAAAAAAGGTGTCGCGCATTCGGCTGCTAACATTGACAAATCTTGGATAGGTACGAGTATTTCAGACACTTTGAGTCAGTCAACTAATTGTCCTGTCGTTGCTGTAAATGATGCGGATGCAGCTGGTATCGCGGCGGTTAAATTTGGTGCAGGACAAGGAAAAGATGGCGTTGTATTTTTGATTACCCTTGGTTCTGGTATTGGTTCTGCTTTGTTTTTAGACGGAGAGTTGGTCCCAAATACAGAGTTAGGTCACTTCCAATTAGAAGGTATGGTAGCAGAGCATTATGCATCTAATAATGCACGTAAGAAATTTGACTTATCTTGGGAGGATTGGGGAAAACGCCTCAATAAGTACTTGAAGAGTTTGAATCGTCTATTCTCTCCAGACCTAGTATTATTAGGCGGAGGAGTGAGTAAGAAATTTGAAAAATACGGAAAGTATTTAACTGTAAAAATGAATGTGAAGGCGGCAGAATTGAAAAATGATGCGGGGATTATTGGCGCAGCTTATTATGCGAAAAGTAAAATGCGTAAATAAGAAGAGGTGTTTT
>CAZQTE010000135.1:8231-10755 GCA_964595615.1 uncultured Saprospiraceae bacterium | reverse complement strand
TAATATTCGCCATTCAAATTTGCTTCCAACATTGTTTTCTCCACTCTTTTCTGCGATTCTGAAAGTTCTCCATTCAAATACATTTCCATCATCAATCCCGAAATTGGCGCAGCATAACGACTACCACCACCAGAGTTTTCAACATAAACAGAAATCGCAATTTTTGGATTATCTACTGGCGCAAAAGCGATAAAAGTTGAATGGTCTTCACCGTGTGGATTTTGGACGGTTCCCGTTTTACCTGCTGTTCGTACGCCCGTTACTTGACCGCGGCGTCCTGTTCCAGTTGCGACCACACTTTCCATTCCATCGACAATAGGTTCAAAATTTTGCGCGTCTATACCTACGTAGTTTCGGGTCCGATATTTTTCATCAATCTGGACTTCACTATCTACAAATTGCTTCGCTAAATGTGGTACGTAAAAAGAACCTCGATTGGCGATAATCGCTGCTAAATTTGCCATTTGCATCCCCGTCATTTCCATTTCTCCTTGTCCAATGCCGACAGACATAATAGTTGGCGATTTCCAACTTCCTTTATTTTTTGGATAAATTTTATCGTAATAAGCCGTAGTCGGCACATTTCCTTTTTGCTCTTGTGGAAAGTCAATTCCTAATTTATCTCCTAATCCAAAACGATATAAAAAATGGTCAAGCGTATCTAATCCAACATGTGGCGAGTAAAAACTTTCGATATCTATTATATCTCGAAAGGCATCAATGAAATAAGAATTACAAGAGTATTTCAGAGCAATTCCGATGTTACTTGGTGTAGGGTGATTTCGACAACCGATACGGACATTATTGTATTTGTAAAAGCCAGGACAGCTCACTCCGTGATAAGGATTAACAACTCCTAATTGTGTCCCAATAAGCCCAATCACACTTTTAAAAATAGACCCTGGAGGGTACTTCGCCATTACCGCTCGATTGAATAATGGCTTGAGAGAATCTCCCAATAAGGCTTGATAATATTTCCCGCGTTCGCGGTTGATAGTCATCAAATTTGGATTGTAAGTCGGTGCGCTGATAAAGGCAAGAATTTCGCCTGTCGACGGCTCAATAGCAACGATACTTCCCGTTTTGTTTTGCATTAATTTTTCGCCATAAATCTGCAAATCTAAATCAATTGAACTCAAAAGATTTCTTCCCGATACGGCTGCGGTATCAATTTCGCCATCCTTGTAAGAAGAGACTTCGCGTCCCAGATTATCTTTCAAAACAAAACGAGCACCTTTCTTTCCGCGCAATTCTTCTTCGTATTCCAACTCCAAACCACTCCCCCCAATATAGTCACCAGGGCGATAACTGCTATTAACTTCCTTACTATTCACCTCTCGAATATAGCCCAATACGTGCGCTGCATTACGGTGTGGATAGCCACGTACATTACGCGTCTGCACGAAAAAACCAGGGAACTCATACAAACTTTCTTGTAAATGTGCAGCAGTACGAGAGGAAATTGTACTTAGAAAAACGAAAGGTTTACGCTTGCTATAACGAGCACTGCTGAAGTTTTTATTGAGGCGCTTTTTAAATTCTTCTTTTCTCAATCCCAACAACTCACACAACTTCATGGTGTCCATTTTTTCGTCCACCTGATTGTAAGTCACCATGACATCATAAACAGGATTGTTATTAGTCAATAACTTTCCATTACGGTCGTAAATCAAACCGCGAGAGGGATAAAGTGTATATTTATCAACAGCCGTCGCCGCTGCTCGATTACTATAAGTATCATCAATCAACTGCAAATCTAAAGCCCGCAACAACAGGATACCTGCCGCCACGAAAAAGACAATGCGTATTGTATTTAATCTATTTTGATTGCTGTCACTCATGTGTTTAGTTGGTGGTTGGTAGTTGTTAGTTGGAAGGGGATTTATGATAAATCTAAGCTTCCAACCACCAACTTCCAGCTATTTTTAATATACTTTTTCCGCGCGTCCTTCTATGACCCACTGACTCCACTTTTTATTGTAAGTGTGTACTGATTCTGTCTTTTCTCCCTCTTTATTTTCTACTTCATTTCCAGCATTTACCCATTCGAAAATACTTCCGTACAAGTTGTAAACATCGGAAAAACCTTCCTTCTTCAATTTCTCGCCAATCTTCTCACTGCGATATCCGACAGAACAATAAACGACAACTTTGGCGTCTTTTGGAATGTCTTGGACAGTTTTTTTCTTAAACTTGTCATAACCGATATAACGTGCGTCAGGAATGTGGCTTATTTCATATTCTCCTTTTTCACGAGCATCTAAGATGTAAATTTCTTCTTCGCTATTTGCCAATTCTTCTACACCCATTAATGGAACAGTGAAGCTTAAAAGTTGAGTTAGTCGGGCATCAAAATCAGGATTTTCGATGGCAGGACGGTTGTCTGGCGCTTGTGCACAGGCTGTGATTCCAAAGAAAAGGAATGCTATTTTACAAATTATACTTTTCATGTTATTTTATTTTTGATTTCCTTTATAAATCTTCCGACTTATTAAAGAATGCTATTTTTTACAAAGATGCGAAA
>CAZQTE010000135.1:2861-8131 GCA_964595615.1 uncultured Saprospiraceae bacterium | reverse complement strand
AATGGGAGTATGAAAAGCAAAACTTCACATACTCCCATTGATTTTTCACGAAGAAGACTCTGCGTCTCCACGTCCTCCGCATTCAATTCTTCCTACTTCAAAAAACTATACTTCTCCCCATATTCCAACATCTGCCCCATAAAATCATCCGGATATTCAACCTTCACATCCGTGATGTTTCCGTCTGCATCCATGACAGGAACCAAGCGAGGATTGATAAATCCACCATAAGGAGGAATATCTAACTTAGCAGCACGCGCTAATACTTCCTCATGAATCGCTGCATCTACTTTTACACCGTAATCTTCAATCAAAGCTGCACCTGCTTCATAATCTCCTTGAGATTTAATACGCTGGACTTCTTTCAATAATTCACCGAAAAGCATACGCATTTTATCATAATCTTTCACATCGTAGTAAGTCTTTCCGTCGCGTTTTACCATTTCAATCACATTGTCTGCCTTGCCTTTTTCATAGACCCAAGCCGAAATCATTTGACGGTTACGCATGTGCGACTCTTCGATATCTTTCCCCGGTTCGATACGACGTAATTGCGTCAAAAGTCCGTTACGAATATAAGCATCGTACTCTTCTTTCGCAGCACCGTCACCTTCCAATAGCCCCATTTCATTCATCTTCGCATCAGGGATATAGTAAAGTGCCACCAAATCAGCGCGCGCTTCTTCCAAAGCAGAAGCGTAACTTTTTAAAGTTTCTTTTGGCGTACCTACACCCTCCTCTAATTTACCGCTGGCATGTCCGATAACTTCGTGCAATGCCGTATGCATTTTGTCGCCAATCGAACCGTATTCTTTAGATAAACGGATTTCCTCTTCGTCATGCGCAAACTCTTGTAAGATGCCAGGACCATTTGCATTGGAGTAAGCAGCAATGATATTTCCAAGACTCACAGATTTTGAACCCATTTCACGAATCCAATCTGCATTTGGCAAGTTCACACCAATTGGCGTTGCTGGCGAAGCATCACCAGATTCTCCTGCTACAGTCACTACTTTGTAGCTAATTCCTTTTACCTCTGCCTTTTTGTGTTGGTCTAAAATTGGAGAATTATCCTCAAACCATTGTGCACCTGTAGCGACAACGGCCATACGTTCCGAAGCATCAAAATCCTTAATCTGTACAATGCTCTCATAAGAACCAGAGTAGCCCATTGGGTCATTATAAACTTCGATAAATGAATTGATGTAATCAATATCACCTTCTGTTGCATTTACCCAAGCGATATTATACTCGTCCCAGGTTTTCAAATCTCCTGTCGCATAATATTCTGATAGTAAACGCAATGCTTTTCCTTGCGCTTCATTTTCTGCAACCTCAGCTGCCTTGTCAATCCACTTGATAATTTCCTTGATAGAAGAACCATACAGACCATTAGCAGAGTAAGTTTGTTCCGATAAACCACCTGCGCGATTACGCACTAATTTACTATTCAAACCATAAGAAATTGGATTTTTCTTTGACTTGCCTTTTTTCAGTCCTTTATAATAAGCTTCTACTTCTGCCTGCGTCACATCTGGCCCATAAAAGTTAACTGCCGAACTCAAAACGATGTCTTGACCAGCCGCTAAATTTACTTTTTTATTATCCACTGTCGGGTCAAACATCGCCGTCAATACTTCCTCTGAAACGCTACTTCCCACAGCTTCTGTTAAACTCACAAAGTAATCTTTAGAAAACTCAGGTGTGAATTTGTCCATAGAATAGTGGTGATGAATTCCATTCGAAAACCAAACGTTCTTAGCATAAGTTATAAAGTTATTCCAGTCCGCAGATTTACGGTCACCTTTATAGTCTTTAGCAATTTTATCCAGTGCTTGACGGATAACTAAATTGTGGCGGTAATTTTGGTCATACATGATATCACGACCGCTCAAACCTGCTTCCGTTAAAAAGTAAACCAATTTTTTCTGTTGTAGAGATAATTTCTCCCAACCTGGAATTTGGTAACGTACGATTTTTTTATCTGCAAATTTATCTGGACTCCAGTTAAAGTCATCAGGATTTGTTGTTTCAGTTGGAGTAGTTTCGGGATTGGTCGTCACTGTCGGTTCTTTTGACTCACAAGCCAAAAATAAAACGGACAATACAGTAATAAGAAGCAAGGCTGCTTTTCTCATGTTGGATAGACTCTTTATTTGGTTAACGTATTGGGCTCAATATATCCCATTTTTTCAATCAACGAAGATACGTATTTTGTTGAAATATCGGTTTTTTCATCCATTCATATCATTTTATTTTGTCAAGTTTCACTAATCCGTACCTTTTCTCTTTTTATTTATTGCTTCGGCAGCTAATTTTCAGCATCTTTGCCCGAATTTTGCAAGAGGTACTTGTGAAACTGCAACATTACTTTTATTAGTCTGTTGTCAAACAAAAAATAAACAGTGAGAAAGATTGAGTTTTTAGACGTCTAACATCTAAAGTCTAATATCTAACCTCTCTTTAGAATCGATAAATATAAAAATTACCATGAAGGATTTGTCTTTCATTTTTAATGCGCACCCGAAAGTAATCTCAGATTATTACGACAAGTATCAACAAGACCCAAACTCTGTAGATGCTGGTTGGCAATTATTTTTCCGTGGATTTGATTTTAGCGGAAATGGAAATGGCGCAGCAAGTGCAGGAACTGCCGTAGCAAGTGGAGACGGTAGCGTCAACCCAAAAGAATTTCAAGTTTACTCTATCATTCGCGCTTTTCGTAATCGTGGGCACTTGCGTGCGACGACTAACCCAATTCGCGAACGTATGAATCGCCGCCCGAATCTGGACTTAGCAGATTTCAACTTGACTGATGCAGACTTAGATTCTGTTTTTCAGGCAGGAAACGAAATCGGATTGAAGAATGCGACCCTACGCGAAATCATGGCACACTTAGAAAAAGTGTATTGCAAGAATATTGGTTTCGAATTCATGCACTTGACAGAGCGCGTTCAAAGACGTTGGTTGCGTACACGTATCGAAGCTCTTGAGCCAGATACATCTTACGGATTAGGTATTGAAAAGAAGAAGCGCATTTTAGAGAAATTGAATGGAGCAGTTGTTTTTGAAGACTTCTTAGGTAAAAAATATGTTGGTCAAAAACGCTTTTCGTTAGAAGGTGGTGAGACAACAATTGCGGCGATTGATGCTATCATCAACAAAGCAGCAGAATACGGTGCAGAAGAAACTGTTATCGGAATGGCACACCGTGGTCGTTTGAATGTATTGGCAAATATCATGGGCAAAACTTATGCGCAGATATTTAGCGAATTTGAAGGAAAATCAAATTTCGATTTGAGTTTGGGTGATGGTGACGTGAAATACCACATGGGCTTTAGCTCTCAGGTAGAGACACCGTCTGGGAACAAAGTACACCTTAAACTAATGCCGAATCCGTCTCACTTAGAAAGTGTTGACCCAGTAGTTCAAGGATTTACACGTGCAAAAAGAGATATGATTTATGGGGACGACCCAAAGAAAATTTTCTCGATTTGTATTCACGGTGATGCAGCCGTAGCAGGGCAGGGAGTTGTTTATGAAACAGCGCAAATGTCTGAGTTGGCAGGTTACGAAACAGGAGGAACAGTTCATTATGTGATTAATAATCAAGTTGGTTTTACGACTGATTTCACGGACGCGCGTTCATCTCATTATTGTACAGCTGCGGCGAACGCAATAAATACACCTGTATTTCACGTAAATGGCGATGACCCAGAGGCTGTTATTTATGCAGTGGAATTGGCAGTGGAATTCCGTAATGAGTTTGGTGTAGATGTATGGATTGATATGGTTTGTTACCGTAAACACGGACACAACGAGGGCGACGACCCGAATTTCACACAGCCAGAGATGTACGACATCATCAAAAATCACAAAAATCCACGCGAGATTTATGTGGACTTGTTGACGAGTAGAGGTGATGTAGAAAAAGACTTGGCAGCACAAATGGAAGAAAAATTCCGTGCGTATCTACAGGAACGTTTGGATGAGGTAAAAGAAAAAGATTTGCCTTATGAATACCAAGAGTTAGACCAAGCTTGGAGAAAATTAAACAAGCAAGCAAATAAACCAGAGGATTTTGCAAAGAGTCCAGAAACGGGAATTTCGCGTAAAAATATTGATGCTATACTCAAAGGATTGATGCACATTCCGACTGATATTAATATCGTAGGAAAAGTGAAGCGTCTAATCAAAGGAAAGAAAAAGCTTTTAGATAATAATCTAATTGACTGGGCATTTGCGGAGTTAATGGCTTATGGTTCTGTCATGCAAGACGGCGGCGATGTCCGCATGAGTGGTCAGGATGTGAAGCGTGGAACTTTCTCTCACCGTCACGCCATTTTCTTTGACGACGGTTCAAAAAGAGAATATAACCGCCTCAACCATGTTGAGAATATCAAAGGTCAATACCGCATTTACAACTCTCTCTTATCTGAGTTTGCAGTAATGGGATTTGAGTATGGTTACGCATTGGCATCACCTGACAATTTAGTTATCTGGGAAGGTCAATTTGGTGATTTCTATAATGGCGCACAAACTATCGTTGACCAATACATTACAGCGGCTGAGAGTAAGTGGCAACGTATGAACGGTTTGGTTTTACTATTGCCACACGGTTACGAAGGTCAAGGACCTGAGCACTCAAGTGGACGTGTAGAACGTTTCTTGCAGTCTTGTGCAGAGTTTAATATCACAGTAGCAAACTGTACTACCCCAGCGAGTTTTTTCCACTTAATGCGTCGTCAATTGGCTCGTCCATTCCGTAAGCCATTAGTCGTGATGTCTCCAAAATCTTTATTGCGTCACCCGAAAGTGGTAAGTAAAATAGAAGAGTTTGAGACAGGAAATAGTTTCCAAGAAGTATTAGACGACCCATTTATCAGCCCACGCGGTAATAAAAAAGTAAAAC
The DNA here is from genome assembly GCA_964595615.1 of uncultured Saprospiraceae bacterium. GTDB lineage: Bacteria > Bacteroidota > Bacteroidia > Chitinophagales > Saprospiraceae > JAHDCG01. The sequence goes on along the minus strand of CAZQTE010000135.1, from coordinate 3,219 downwards.
GTTTATTATTGTGTACAGGTAAAATCTACTACGATTTAGCTGCAAAACAAGAAGCGGACAAACGCGATGATGTTGCTATCGTACGTTTGGAGCAAATGTACCCAATGCCTATTAATCACTTGGAGAAAATTTTCAAGAGATACAGTAACGCGGAGGTTGTTTGGGTGCAAGAAGAGTCTTCCAATATGGGGGCATGGCAATATATGAACTCGTTCTCTGACTTATTGGGCAAAGACCTTCGTCTGATTTCTCGTAAGTCTTCGGCTTCGCCAGCGACTGGCTTTAAGAAGGTGCATGAGAAGAAGCAGGCGGAGATTGTGGAGGCTGCTTTTAAGTAAGTGGGATTGACTTTCTCTTT
>CAZQTE010000135.1:0-2761 GCA_964595615.1 uncultured Saprospiraceae bacterium | reverse complement strand
AGTCGTGCATGTGTTATAGCCAACGGAAGAGAAACCTTTGAAAGTGTGTTGAAAAAACCTAAAACGATGTTGAAAGATTTAACCTTTGAATCGCTTTTAGTTATTGCTTCTGCTGCTTATGAGCGTAAAACAGGGAAGCAGTTTGTGTATGTTCCTTCTCGCAGTTACGAGACTTATAGTAACGAGGAAGGCTGGAAATAACTAATCATGGCAAAGAAAAAAACATCACGGAAATTCTCTAAAAAATGACGCACCTCATCACTTGTATGAAATTTTTGATATTCAAGAAGACGATACTTTTAAATATGGTATTAGTCAAGACGAAATAGAAGCAGATGGGCTTTCTAAAAGGTTACGCGACCAAGTTAGCTTTTATAATGTGGTATCTGGTTTTATACGATTTTTTGCACGTATTCTGATTACAAATATTCCTGGCAGAATCGAAGCCCTCAAAACTGAGAAAGACCATATACAGGCATATAAAGATAAAAATAAACGTAAACCGAGAGGAAATAGAAAATACAAGTTAAAATAGTAGATTCTTCTCTCCCAAAAAAGAATCGATTCTTACCAACACTCTAAAAAATAAATCCACATCCTTGAAACAAAGTAACATCTCCCTCATTTTCACCGTATTAAGGTACAGGCGAGAGTATCATATTCATAATAATGTTAATTTAATCGGACTTATCCACAAAAAAAGATGAGTTATTCACATTTTGTTTGGTGTTATTTGCCGAAAATGTAGGGAATAAAATGTATTTTTGTGTCCAGTCAGTTACTAAAAGAGGGAGATTTAAGATAAACTTATTGTAAATCAAGCACTTACAAATTCTGATTGGCAAATGAGAAAAATTTACACGCGAATACTATATTTCGAAAGAAAAGTATTCAAGCGTACTGTGGACAGAAAACGCGCTTTTTATTTTTAGCCTGTTAAAAGAGCTTAGCTATAGAATATTAGAAATAGACTTGTCTAAAATCTGATATCTAAAGTTTAATATCTTAAAGACGATTAGCCCACCGAACACTACATGAGTAAAGCGACTTTCTTTTTATAATACGTTTCAAGCAAGCAAGAAAGTATGTCTGATAAAACAAACCTAACAAGTCAAATAAGAGAACGTACCGGTGGAGTACGTCGCCCTTCTGCAGCTGAATTATCGAATCCTATTTTCGGTAAGGTACAGCCGCAAGCCCTTCAATTAGAGGAAGCCGTCTTGGGAGCTATCATGCTCAACAAGGACGCTCTCCCTGTTGTGGTGGATATTCTTCAGTCAGGTAGTTTCTACTCTGACCGTCATCAAATGATATATAAGGCGATGTTACGCCTATTTGAAAAGTCGCATCCAGTGGATTTGTTGACGATGACCGAAGAGTTAAGAAAAGCGGGAGAATTAGAAGCTATCGGTGGTGGTTACTACTTGGTGGATTTAACTAACCGTGTTGGTTCTTCTGCAAATATCGAATATCACGCGCGGATTATTGCGCAAAAACATATACAACGTGAGTTGATTCGTGTCTCGACTGAGGTCTTGCGCGATGCTTACGAGGAGACAACTGATGTCTTCGACTTGTTAGACTCTGCCGAAAAAGGCTTGTTTGACATTACACAAAATAACCTTTCTCGTGGTCCTGAGGGCATGGGTTCTTTGGCCAGCCAGATGCTCAAGCAGATGGAAGAGTTGAAGGACAAAGAAGAAGGTCTAACGGGTGTACCTACTGGTTTTGACAATTTTGACCGTCTAACTTCTGGTTTACAACCTTCCGATTTATTTATTCTTGCTGCCCGTCCTGGTATGGGTAAAACTTCCTTTGTATTGGCATTAGCGCGTAATGCGGCTATGGACTTTGGTAAAGGAGTTGCCTTTTTCTCTCTGGAGATGTCAAACTTGCAATTGGTGCAACGTCTGGTTTCTTTGGAAGCGGAAATCGAGGGTATGAAAATGAGAAATGGTAAGCTCGAAGATTATGAATGGCAACAAATGCATACTGCTATTGAAAAGTTGAGTGAAGCACCAATTTTCATTGATGATACGCCAGGTATCAATATTTTCGAGTTGCGTGCAAAAGCGCGTCGTTTGAAAATGCAGCACGATATTCAAATGGTCATCATTGATTATTTGCAATTAATGAGTGGCGGTGGAGACAACCAAAAAGGTAATCGTGAGCAGGAGGTTTCTGCTATCTCGCGTGCCCTGAAAGGTTTGGCGAAGGAATTACAAGTTCCTGTAATCGCACTATCGCAGTTAAGCCGTGCCGTGGAAACACGTGGAGGTACGAAGCGTCCACAACTATCCGACCTTCGGGAATCTGGTTCGATTGAGCAGGATGCGGATATGGTAGGATTTATCTATCGTCCAGAATACTACCAAATCTTAGAAGATGAAGAAGGTAATTCTTTAAAAGGGATTGGTGAGTTGATTATTGCTAAAAACCGTCACGGTTCGGCGGAGACTTTGAAAATGCGTTTCATTAGTCAATATGCGAAATTTGCTAATTTAGATGACCCAAATTTTGATGATTTACCAATGGACACTTTCAGTAATCCTGTTGACAGCGGTAACATTATGACAATGCCATCTAAGATGAATGACTCGAACTTTACGCCGCCTGCGGCTGATGAGGATATTCCTTTTTAAAGGTGTCAGGGGCGAGGTGTCAGGTGTCAGCCTGTAAACTAAAAAAAAGGATTTGTGCTTTGAAGCACAAATCCTTTTTTTAGTTTATCATCAAGTACAAGTCAGAACAGTCGTACTTC
>CAZQTE010000134.1:0-12590 GCA_964595615.1 uncultured Saprospiraceae bacterium | reverse complement strand
TTGAAATATGAAGGGCAAAAATTCAAAATTATGCCCATACGGGTAGACTGTTTTCAACGCTTTTTTGTTTCTTTTGGAGCGCCAAAAGAAAAAGTAAAATCAGATAAAAATCCTTAATTAAAGCTCAGATAATCAATTCATTATGTATTATAAAACACTAAACCTGACGCCAATCCGAAGCAATCGGGAAAGAAAATTTGACCTGTCCAGATGACGGACTTATTGTTTTGTAGTTACTAAGAAAGTAAAATAATCCTTAATCCATCCACCAAATTTTCACATTATTCTCATCTCCTCCCATTCTGCCGACTTGTGCATTGTAATTTTCGGTATTGAATGCATTTTCAGAAGGTGGATATTGAAAACGATAATATGTATTTTCTGCTTTTTCCCGTGGTAAATTATTTGTTTGGCGCAAGAGAGAAAACGCTTCCCAAGGCTGACGGAAGGCATCGACCCAACGCTGTGCATATATTCTTTTTAGCTTTTCATCTTCGTCGTTAATCATTGAAATATCGTACTTCGGATGACTTGTAACGGCAAATAATTCAGCAATCGAAAGGACAGGTGACTGATTTTGCCAGATTGAAGAATTGACCATGATATTTTGCCAAAATTCTAAGGATTCTAACATGCCTAATTGATAGTTAAAACCTGCATTTGCTGCATCTGCTTGCACGCCAATGCCGCGTAAGAATACTTCTGATAAAAGGAATTTTACCTCTGCACTGGTCATGATAATTTCGGGAATATCAATTTCGTCTCTAATTAAATAATAGTTGACAGAGGCATAAATATTGCCGCTTCCTTTATTTTCGTACTGACCGTCACGGGCATTTGAGTAAGGATTTCCCCCCGATTGTGGTGTATTTTCACTTGGAATTTGTGGGAATGGCGTCCATTCGCCATCGTTATTTGGCTCAAAAAATATGAGTGCGCGCGGATCAATAACTTCGCCTTCTTCGTCTGTCATGTAGTTCCAGATAGTTGTTCCCATGCGCACTTTATTGTGCTCTCTAAACGACCAGTTCACACCTTGGTTCAACCAATCTTGCTCTTTTGGGGACATTACAATATCACCACCTTCGCCCAAAAAGGACGCGCCGTTTTCTATCATCGTTTGAATGCGAGGGGCGACATAATCAGGTTCTTTGTCATAAATTCTCACCAAATAACGCAAGAGTAAAGAGTTGGAAAATTGCGCCCAACGACTTTTATTATCGCCTAAAAAAGTATCAAACGCACCGTAACTTAAATAAGAATTTCCTGCTTCAGTCTGACCACCGCTCGTAGTCAATATTTCTGATGCCCAAATCAAATCATCAATCAGAGACTTATAAATCTCTTCGTGTGTATCATATTTTGCGCGAATAATAGACTCTTCCTCAAAAATTCTGCCCGCCTCAGAGTAAGGAATATCGCCAAAAAAATCAGTGATTTGGAAGGTTTTATATGCCATCAAAACCTTTAATTGTGCGTGGACAACATTAGGAATATTTGGATCTTCGGTATGGGCTGCAAAACGACGTTCTAATTCCCGCGCATTTTTTAAGGCTTTGTAATAATTCGTCCAAACGTCTTCCGCACCACTTTCAGGATTTCCAAAAGTCTCCGCAGTCACGACCGCCAATTCTGTGATGTCGTACAGTTTTTCGTTGTGCAAAAACAATTGACGATTCCAGCCCAATTGCAGACTTTGCACGATGCTATTAAAAATTGCACCGTCTTGTGCCTCGGTAGGCGCGAGTGGATTTTCATTTAATTCTGCAAAACCTTTGTCACATCCTGTCTGTGTCAATAGAAGCATACAAAAGAAAAGTAGTGCTTTGGTAATATTTTTCATCAGTAGAGATGTTAGATATTAGACTTTAAATATTAGACTGCCATACTAACTTATTCAAAATCAAACTGATATGGTTAAGTTTAATTTTGAAAATGTCTAATCAATTTTAAATAAGTTGTCATTTAGTAACGACAAAACAATAAGTCCGTCATCTGGACAGGTCAAATTTCCCTCATTTTTCACTTCAAATCGCTCAAAGTATCAACAATTATCGCGCTTTGAAGTCAAAACTGAGAAAAATTATACACTGTCCAACTTGACAGACTTATTATTTCGTCGTTACTTAGTTGAGGTGTTAGAAACCACTAATCATCCAGAGTTCGCGATAAAATCATCCACAAAGACAAAATTTTCTTCCAAAATTTTCCCAATGTGAGGATGATTGGATCAGCATTCTACAATGAACAAGATAACCTAAGGCTAAAAGTACGCACTCCTGGAAAAGATGCCCATTCTAAACCTTGTGCATTTCCTGCACCGCTGACACCTTCGGGATTAATTCGGTCTGGAAGTGAGGTATAAATGTAAAATAAATCACGCCCAACTAAGGACACGCGTAAATCTTGGAAAAATCTTTTCTCACCAAAAACATTTACAGGTACATCATAATTAATGGCAAGTTCTCTCAGTTTAACCCAAGTGTTTTCTAAAATACCCGGAGTGGAAAGCAATTTTCCCCAGCCACCTGCATTTGGCAAATACTTGTAATAATAATGCACGACTTTGGTGTTTTCTTCGCCATTTGAATAGACACCAGGCAAGATGACACCAACATTTCTGATGTTTCCCTCTGGGTCTTCATAAGGTAATCCTCCGCCCATTCTTTCTACTAAAGTTTCGGGACTTTGACCTGTTTGCAGACCGATGACATAAGAACCTGCGTAGATGTCACCACCTATTTTTGCATCCACTAAAGTGCTGAAAGAGAACCGTTTATAACGTCCGCGCAATGTCCAACCGCCTGTAAACTTTGGGGCAGCATTGCCAATCGGTACAGGATTTTCAGTAATCAAATAATGTGTGCCGTCATCGTTAAGAATTGGCTGCCCTGTACCTTCGTGGTACTGATAATCGTATCCGTAAATCGTACCGTAATTTTGTCCTTCTTGGACAGAAATATTAGGTCCAAAAAGTCCCCAGATATTGGCTAATTCTAGAGTTTGTGCGCCTCCGCCTAAACTCACAACAAAATTTCTGTTTCTACTCAAATTTAAACCCGTCTCAATAAAAAAGTCTTTCTTTTTAACAAGCGTAGTCTGTAAGCCAATCTCAAAACCGTAATTTTCTAAGATACCAGAATTAATCCTAATCTCATCCGCACCAGAAGATGTCGGTACAGGAGAGTCTAATATTTGGTCAAAAGAACGAATGTAGTAATAAGTAAAATCAAAGTTGATTTTGTCTTCAAAAAGTCCAATATTGGTACCACCTTCATAAGAGTTGGCGATTTGCGGACGCAGACCTGTCGGTGGTTTTGTATTGGGCAGAGATGCCGTTTGTTGACCACCAAAAAATCCAGTATCGTAAGTAAAATCCAGTAAAAATGGGTCTGTATCATTCGCTGTTTGTGCGTAAGATGCGCGTAGTTTCATGAAACTCAACCAAGACGGTTTTGAATCCCAGGTTTCGGTCAAAATATAACTTAAGGATGCCGACGGATAGAAGTAGGAGTTGTTTTCTAATGGTAAAGAAGAAGACCAATCGTTGCGTCCAGATATTTCTAAGAAGAGGTAACTTTTGAGTGAAAAATTGACGAAACTGTAAACCGAATTGATTTTTTTATCAAAACGGAATTCGCTCGGCAGATTTTCTTCACCGATTTGGCGATAGTTGTTAAAGGTAAATAACCAAGGGTTTTGCCAGTTTTGCGCCTGTGCACGAAAGCCGTATTGACTTCTATCCCACTGCGCACCACCCACAGAAAATTTAATGCCTATCGGAGAATTGAAAATATTGTCTTTGTGCGCCGTTACTAAAAATTCATTGTTTAAGACTCGGTCACGTGCGAGTTCATTACTGTATTTTGCCTCATTCACACCTGTCAAATCTACGGGATCAAATCGCTCTTCAAATTCATTTAAGTTAAAATCTAATCCCGTTCTTCCCGAAATATTTAACCAAGCAAAGGGCTGAAAATTCAAGCCAATGCTTCCAAGCATTTTGTTTCTCGTCAGATAAGTATTTTGATGATAAGTGTTCCACCAGAGGTGACGAGGCGTAAATTGAAATGGATATCTACCATCGTAATTATAGCGCGTGCCATCTGGATTTATGTTTAGTTCTTGCTCTAATCCTTTGTAAGAACGTGGCCAACTGTAGAGAATTCCTTTTCCAAATGAGGCATTATTATCATCTCCGAGGGAAGGACTATTTTTGCGATTAAAATTGATGTAAGACAAAGCGATATCTGCCGATAATTTTTCACTAACTTGTAAATTCGCGCCAATATTAGCTGTGTATTGTTGGAAATTTGAATTCGGAACAATTGCATCGTGCCCTTGTGAAGTCAAAGAAACACGCATACTTCCTTTGTCCGTTCCACCAGAAAAATTGATATTGTGTGTTGTCGTCGAGCCGTTTTTGAAATATTGCTTTAAGTTGTCTGGTTGTGGGTCGTAAGTGCGTAACTCACCGTCCCACCAACGGACTTGTTGTCCTAACATTTCTGGTCCCCACGACATTCCTGTTGAGTAAAATCCAAAGGACTCCGTCGTCGGTCGCCCAAATGGACCATTGCTGGAGTGCACGCTGGTAGGATAAGCTAATTCGCCATCTACATTCATCGTAAAGGCGGGTTCTGATAAGTTAATAGGACCTCCTGCACCGTATGTATTTTGAACATCGCGGTAGCGTGAAGGATTAATAACTTTATGTGTGACCGAATACTGAATGCCAATACCTTTTCGGTTTGTTCCTCTTTTGGTAGTGATTAAAATGACACCATTTGCGCCACGTGTTCCATATTTTGCCGCAGCTGTTGGCCCTTTCAAAATATCGACGCTTTCGATGTCTTCAGGGTTAATATTATTGATTGCTGACCCCCAATCTGTTCCTCGCCCAATGCTGGTCAAACCAGGCGCATTTTCCAAAGGTACACCGTCCACAATGATTAAAGGTTGATTATTTCCTTTAATATTATTGTTTCCACGAATGGTGATGCGAGTTGTTCCACCGTCTACACCATTTCCGTTGGTAATATTGACACCTGCGGATTTTCCACTGAGTGCATTGACGACATTAGGTGCACCTGAGAGGACAATTTCCTTACCGTCGAGTGTTTCGGTCGAATAGCCTAATTCTCTTTTTTGTCGCTTAATACCTAAGCCCGTAACTACGATCTCTTCCATATAAACGCCCTCATTACTCAATTTAACATCGAGCGTATTTTTACCTTCTAAAGGAATGCTGACGGACTGATAAGAGACGTAAGAAAATTCCAGAGTAGTGTTTGGATTGCTGACTTCTAAGGTGTAGGAACCGTCAATATCGGTACTTGTCCCCTCCTTTGTTTCCATATCTAATACAGAAACGCCAATCAGAGGCTCTCCATTTTCTTGGTCAGTCACTACACCCGAAATCTTTGTTTGCGCATGGATGGTACCGATACAAACTAAAAGTAAGAGTGTGTATATTAAGCTAATTTTTTTCAAAACAAGAATGTATTTGAACGCGGAACGCGTCGTCTTTAGAAAAGTAGAAATCAAAAATTTGAGGAGGTATTTGTGCGAAATACCTCCTCAAAAAAACACTATTTTGTCACTACTAGTTTCTTATTAGAAACGTAGCCTTCTGGATGTGTGAAACGTAAGAAGTAGATACCATTTCCAGTAACATTCATTTCTAAATTAGTAGAATTAATCTGTGCGGTCTGCATGATTTTACCTTCTACATTCAAGACATCGACGCGGCTACCTACTAGGATAGGGTCGATTGTAATCTGGAATGTGCCACTTTGTACTGGATTAGGAAAAATATCAATTTGCTCCGCCGCAGCGATAATTTCTTCTGTATTTGTCATACCATCGACGAGTGTTTTTGCAACATCGTCACCAATATTCTCATCTTGTGGATGCGCAATAAGACCGAATAAAGTGTTTTGGAAACCTGGATTTAGACCGTCTGTTAGCGCAAAGGTATAAGTCATTGTTGCACCTGCCGCCAAAGTTTCGCTAATTGTTTCCGTTGTGATTATTTGATTGTTAATAATATAGCTAATTTCAAAATCAGCTAAATCAACTGTACCATTATTCGACACGGTAATTTGCACTTCTTCTAAAACTTGGTCAGCATCTGCGCCTGTGATAGTTGGGCTAATAGCATCACAAACTAAATTGCGGTAATCCGTATAAGGTTGGCTACTGCGCTCTACAAAGTAAGACCAAATACGGTAGTGTGGCTCGGTGTGACCACTACTGTTGTATCCTGTGTTTAATAAATTTGTGTAAGACTCCAATTCATAATCTAAAGTGATATTATCACCAGCGCTGACATTTGGCGTTTCTACTATGTAAGGTATCACTTGTTGACCTGGACACCAACCAGCTCGAGCAAATAACCATGTTCCATTTTGATCATCACAAGTGTTGGCAGCACAATCAGCTTTCCAGAGATTGTGGTTATCAATACCTACTCCGTTTAATTGGAATTGATGCGTTTTGTTGGAAAATTCTGCGGCATTATCTGTATTACCTTGACCGTGTCCTGTTACTGTCGCACGAATGTGAGAAGTTTCAGAATTATCGTCTACACTGACGCTTAATTCATCCAAATCATCATTAATATCTGGGTCACCATATACCCAATAGTCCGTCGTCCAAAGTGGGGAAGTTTTGTAGTAAGGGAAATCATCTGCTCCTTCAACAAATTCCAAATCAATCGTCACTAACCAACCTGATGGTCCCCAAACTTGTACAAAAGAATTGAATGTAACTGCGCCAGATAAAATTTCTTTAAAGTCTGTTACATCAACTGTCCAAGGTCCACATGCTTTACCATAAGGTGTGATGTAACGCGCGATTTCAAAAGTACCTTGGTCGGTAGTTGCCGAAACTTTTGCCGTTTGATCCCAAGGGTCACAGCCACCAGCTGGACAAGCTAAGTCAATGTGCAATAATAAAGTTTGATAAGTCGACAAATCCGTAGGCAATAGGATATTGCTAAATTGATTTTGTCCAGCAGAGCTAAAGTTGTGAGCTTCGGCATCAAAAATACGGATAGTATTTCCTGGCAGAGTACTGATAGAAATTGATTTGCTATTGTTCAGAGTATTTTGGTCCTCTGGATGTGCGGCGGTCAACGTCACTACAGGGTTATCCAAGCCAACTAAATCAACTGGTGTTGTAAACTCATAAGTAAACTCTTCGCCCGCTATAATCTGTTCATCAATCGTTTCGGTGAATAAATCCGTTCCATCCACATTTACCGTAAGTTCTACATCGGATAAGTTTTCCATTCCCAAATTTTGCATAGTAGCTCTTATTTTGACTGGGCGTATTTTCATATTTAACACGTCGATACCTTCTACAGGATTCATCGAAATATCATAATCAGGAATAGTAAACCCATCTACCCAATTACTATCGTCCATATTCACAAAAGCAGCAGAACAAGCCGCGTCAACTAAGTTGCCAGCGATATTTCCCGTACCTTCATTCATTGGTAAATACATTACCAAACCAGGTTCTGTTCCTGTCAATGCAGTAGCTGCATTATCTGTCAATTCTGCTTGTGTTCTTGTCACATTCCACATTCTCACTTCATCAATAATACCGTCCCAATTACGTCCTGAGAAACCTGCGGACTCTCCGATATAAACATTAATCTCACTATTATTGATAGTTCCTGTATATGACTCTGACCCCACAGACGCACCGTCGATGTACAAAGTCATGACTCCACTACCAACCGTAACAGCTACGTGATGCCATTGCTCGACATTCATAATATTGTCAGAAAGTACCTCATTCCAACCAGAACTTGTTCCCATCACGTAAGACAATTGTCCATTTGCACCTGCACGGAAAGCATAACCACTCTCATTTGTGATGTGATTGTCTTTGGTAACGATACTTCCTGCCCATGATTGACCTTTCCAAGCGTTGGCATAAATCCAGGCTTCGATTGTAAAATTCTCTTGTGTGTTAAATGCAGGCTTGTGCTGAATAATTAGATTTTCATCAGTACCATTAAACAGTAATCCGTTGTTTTGCGCGGAAAGTGAGCAAAGAATGGATAAAAAGAACAAAAAGGGTAAGATTTTTTTCATGTTAAGAGTGATTTTTTTTGAAGGAAGACTATCTTTTTAATTCAGATAGCGCAATTAAGTACTCGGACACAATTATTTACAATATTAGAACAGGACAATTTTCCGCTTGATTTCACTCTAAAAATCCTTAAAGACCGTAGGGTATTGGCGGTTTTCAGAGCCAAATCAATCAAAAAATTTTCTCTGCTCTAATTATCGAAATAATTATGTCCGAGTACTTAAGTACGAGACATTATTTATCACAATAATAATATAAAATATTCTAAAAAATAAATACAAATTTATCATTTGCAAGGCAAACGACGGCTATTTGCATTTAATAAAGATACGAAGGTATTTTGAAAGACAAGGAACACTCAAAAATAACCGTTCTTCGCCAAATCGTCCCGTTGCTCGCAGGGGTGATTGGTTCTAAATTTTGTTACTGTTTTTGTCCAAATCATTCCCGGCAGGGTTTCCCCTTTAGGGGAGTAAGGGGTTAAAAACGCCGAATTTGCTCGCATTTACCTCCCTCCCGTCCCTCCTAAAGGAGGGAAACCCTACCGGGAGTGACTTAGAGCAGCTCTTAAAATAGAACCAATCAACCCTGCGTTGCGCGGGACAAGTCGTGACAGGAAAAAAGAAAAAGCTAAAATCAAATAATTACTTAGTATCTAATGAGTATATTATACTGCAAATTAAGTGTTTTTGAATTTTAAAAGTGTTTGAAGATTTAAAAAACGAGAGCCTATTCTAAGACTCTCGCTCACTTTATCTAAATCTTATTTGCGCATTTTCTCCGCCCCTTCTTTTACAGATTTGACAACATTAGGGTCAAGTAAGGTTGAAATATCGCCTAAATTAGAAGTATCTCCAGAAGCAATTTTACGTAAGATGCGACGCATAATCTTTCCTGATCGTGTTTTAGGTAATCCCTGTACGATTTGAATAGCATCGGGTTTGGCTATTGGCCCAATTTCACGAGTAACGACATCTCTGACTTCTTTTTGAAAGCCCGAAACATCACTAATCTCATTTACAATGACATAGGCATAAATACCTTCACCTTTGATATTATGTGGATATCCAACTACGGCGCTTTCGATGACTTTTGGATGCTCATTAATGGCGTTCTCTACCTCTGCAGTTCCCATCCTATGTCCAGATACATTGATGACATCGTCAACTCTTCCAATAATGCGATAGCGCCCATCTGCGTCGCGTCGCGCACCGTCGCCAGTAAAATATTTGTCTTTAAAAGATGAGAAATATACTTGCCGACAGCGCTCGTGGTCGCCATAAGTTGTTCTGACAATAGAAGGCCATGGAAATTTAACACAAAGCAAGCCTTCTACATCATTTCCTATCACCTCATTTCCTTCTGGGTCAACTAAAATAGTTTGAATACCTGGTAAGGGATATGATGCAAAACATGGCTTAGTATCTGTAATCCCTGGCAAGGGACTAATTAGAATTCCACCTGTTTCGGTTTGCCACCAAGTGTCTACAATTGGAGCATTCCCTTTCCCCACTTTTTCATTGTACCAATTCCAAGCTTCTTCATTAATAGGTTCACCAACTGAGCCTAAGACCTTGATGCTAGTCAAATCATATCTATCAACAAAAGAATCGCCGTAAGCCATTAAAGCTCGAATAGCTGTAGGCGCAGTATAGAATTGATTTACTTTATGTTTTTCACAAATTTGCCAAAAGCGCCCTGCATTGGGATAAGTCGGCACACCTTCAAACATCATAGTCGTTGCACCTGCTAAGAGTGGTCCATATATAATATAGGAATGTCCAGTTATCCAACCGATATCAGCAGTACACCAGTAGACATCACCACGTTCATATTGAAATACATTTTTAAAACTAAAACAGGTATAAACCATATAACCGCCACAAGTATGCACAACGCCCTTAGGTTTACCCGTAGAACCAGAGGTATATAAAATAAAAAGCGGGTCTTCGCTATCCATTTTAGCTGGTTTGCAAGTCCCTCTTCTTCCTTTTCGAGCATCATGCCACCAGATATCTTTGTCTTCATTCCAGCTAACTTCCCCGCCTGTATTTTTATGTACCAAGACATGTTCTACACTATTACAGTCCATCGCCAATGCATCATCTACAACCTTTTTTACTGGTATATTTTTTCCTCCACGATTGTTATAATCAGAACAAATAACCATTTTACAAGTAGCATCTTTAATACGGTCTGCAAGTGCATTAGCAGAAAAACCTGCAAAAACAACCGAATGAATTGCTCCAATCCGAGCGCAAGCTAAGACAGCTATTGCCAATTCGGCTACCATTGGCATGTAAAAACATATACGGTCTCCCTTTTTGATACCCAGTGCTTTTAATGCGTTGGCAGTGCGACAAACTTCCCAATGGAGTTCTTTATAAGTATAAGTAATCGTTTTATCATTAGGATTATTAGGCTCCCAAATAATAGCAGTATCATCTGCTCTATCCTCTAAATGACGGTCTAAACAATTTTCGGTAATGTTTAATTTAGCCCCGACAAACCATTTCACTTCTGGCTTTTTAAAATCCCAATCAAGGACTTTATTCCATTTTTTTTGCCAAGAGAAAGTCTCGGCCTGCTCTTCCCAAAATCTTTCTGGATTTTCTATACTATTTTTATAAGCCTCTTTATATTGTTGAAGGCTTTTGATTTGTAGTGTCATATTATTTTAATCCTTTTGAGTTAAATACATTGTAGACTAAGAAGCTGTTTGAGTTTAGTGTTATTTTTGACGCGTTGCTAATGATTATGTGCTGCTCCTGCACCACGCGGTACACGAATATTTTCGACGATATCTTGTACTTCATTTGGTGGTTCAGGAGTCATCCGAGATACCACTAATGAAACAGCCAGATTGACAAACATTGCTATAGTTCCGAAGCCTTCTGGAGAAATACCAAACCACCAATCTTCAGCCGTACCACCTCCAAAATATTGTAATTTATATTTCAACATATAGAAAAACATCAAAGTAATACCGACAATCATACCTGTTATCGCTCCTTCTCTATTCATTCTTTTATCAAAAATACCGAGGACAATAGCAGGAAAGAAAGAAGCAGCAGCCAGACCAAAGGCCAATGCAACCGTGGCAGCTACAAATCCTGGGGGGTTAATTCCGAAATAACCAGCGACAAGGACAGCAAAGATAGCACCTATACGTGCCCACAGTAATTCTCCTTTTTCAGAAATATCAGGGTTTATTTGTTTTTTAATAATATCATGAGAGATAGTAGCAGAAATAACCAATAACAAACCTGCAGCCGTCGAAAGTGCCGCGGCTAAACCTCCTGCCGCTACTAAGGCAATAACCCAAGCTGGTAAATTAGCTATTTCAGGATTTGCTAAAACCATGATATCACGGTCAATCGTCAACTCATTTAATTCTGCTTGTCCAACATACTGTATCTTCCCGTCTTTATTTTTATCATCAAAAGAAATCAACCCCGTCTCTTCCCAACTACTAAACCATTGCGGCATTTCTGTATATTCTTTATCACTTACTGTATTAATCAAATTAACCCTTGCAAATGCACCAATGGCAGGGGCTGTTGTGTAAAGTATAGCAATGAAAACGAGTGCGTAGCCAGCTGATTTACGGGCATCACTCACTTTTTTCACTGTAAAAAAACGAACAATCACATGTGGTAAACCTGCTGTACCTACCATTAATGCAAAGGTAATCGCAAAAACGTCTATCATTGATTTGGAACCTGAGGTATATTCATGGAAACCCAGGTCTGTATGCAGTTGGTCTAATTTATCTAAGAGAAACATATTAGAACCGTCAGTTACTGTACCTCCAAATCCTAGCTGCGGAATAGCGTTCCCTGTTAAAGCTAAAGAAATGAAAATTGCAGGAACCATATAAGCAAAAATCAAGATACAGTATTGAGCTACTTGAGTATAAGTGATACCTTTCATACCTCCCATTACAGCATAGAAAAAAACAATCGCCATACCGATAAATACACCCGTATTAATATCTACTTCTAAAAAACGAGAAAAGACTACTCCTACTCCTCGCATCTGCCCAGCTACATAAGTAAAAGAGACTACAATGGCACAGACAACTGCAACTGAACGTGCAAAATTGGAGTAATAACGATCTCCAATGAAATCGGGAACTGTAAATTTTCCAAACTTACGAAGATAAGGTGCAAGTAATAATGCTAGCAAGACGTAACCACCTGTCCAGCCCATTAAATAAACAGCACCGTCATATCCCATAAAAGAAATCAAACCTGCCATAGATATAAAAGAGGCAGCCGACATCCAATCTGCGGCGGTTGCCATACCATTAGCAAGAGGAGAAATTCCTCCGCCTGCAACGTAAAATTCTTTGGTTGAGCCTGCTTTTGACCAAATAGCAATTCCTATATATAAAGCAAAGGTTAAACCGACTATAATAAAAGTCCACGTTTGTACACCCATGATTTTGTTTTGTTTTTAGTAATTATTCCTCTTTCTTCTTA